>JAAZLF010000268.1 GCA_012799425.1 Actinomycetales bacterium
AGCGGTGCGCCCACGAGGGTGCCGTCGGCCAGGCGGCCGGTGTCCAGCACGGCGTCATCCATTCCGCTGAGGTCCAGCACGTCGGAGAGCGTCTCGAGGTCCAGCAGGGAGGAGCGGGAGCCGTAGGAGTCGATGTACGACTCGTCCATCTGGAGCACGTCGGGGGCATCACCGCCGGCGAACTGGGTGGCGAGCTTGTCCCAGTAACCGGTCCACTCGCTGTACTCGGGAGAGACGACGATGTCCTCGTGCTCGGCAGTGAACAGATCGAGCGCCTCACGGGTCATGCCGTTGCGCAGGTCCCCGCCCCACCAGTAGACGCGCAGCGCGCCGCCGTCCTCACCGGACCCACCACGGGAGGCGTTGGGGCCGCAGCCGGCCAGGGCGGACAGGGCCGGCACGGAGCCGGCGGCGGCGAGCAGGGACAGGGTGCGGCGGCGCGAGATCATCGTCGATCCTTCGGGTGGTGGGCTGTGGTCCCAGCGGGACGGTCAGCGGTGCGGCGTCGGGAGAACGTCGGGGAAACGAGTGTGCAGGGGC
This sequence comes from Actinomycetales bacterium, assembly GCA_012799425.1. Taxonomy (GTDB): domain Bacteria; phylum Actinomycetota; class Actinomycetes; order Actinomycetales; family Dermabacteraceae; genus Brachybacterium. The sequence goes on from JAAZLF010000268.1 coordinate 541, forward strand.
GACGCCCGGGAGGGCTCCGCGAAACGGAGCGGACCGGGGGATAGCCCTTGCTGAGTCGTTTCAGAGTTAGTTGTGCTGGCACACTAACCGTGGGGCGCGGTCGGGCGCAAGGGCGGTGACGTTGCTGGTCCGCGGCCTCGAGGTGTCCCCGGGCGCAAAACCGACAGGTCGCCGGGCGGGGCGTCGGCATCGTGACCCGAGCGTGACGGGCACGGGTTGACAAACCCTCCCGTGAAGCGCTTTCCTAAGGCAACCCATCCGGAGCAGCATCCCCGGTCGGTCCGCAGGGATACAGACCCCTTTCACCCTGATGCGGCGCAGGAACGGACGAGAGTCCGACTCGCAGCGCACCGGGCAGGACGACGAAGTTCCCGCCCGGGCACGACCCTCTCGGAAGACCACGGTGGTCATCCGGGCCCGCCGGTCGCCGCAGAAGGCGACGATGACAGGAGAACCGATGTTCACCCGACGCACAGCCCTTGCCCTTGGTCTCGCCGTCCCCGGCCTGGCAGGCCTCGCCGCCTGCGGCCCCAACGCCTCCAGCGGTGGTGGCGGCGGCGGTGGGGAGGACGGCAGCGCCTCCCTCCGCGTCGCCTGGTGGGGCAACCCCACCCGCGACCAGAACACCCAGGACGTCGCGGCCGCGTATGAGGAGGTCGCACCGGATGTCACCCTCAGCCTCGAGCCCGGCGAGTGGAGCGGCTACTGGGACAAGCTCGCCACCCAGACCGCCGGTGGCGACTTCCCCGACGTTGTCCAGATGGACGAGAAGTACCTCGCCGAGTACGGCCAGCGCGGCGCACTGCTCGACCTCGCCGAAGCCGGCCTGGACACCGCTGACTTCGCCCCGGGCTCGGTCGAGGTGGGCGAGCTGCCCGAGGTGGGCCTCGCCGCGATCAACGCCGGCCTGAACGCCTTCGCCTTCCTGATCAACCCCGTCGTGTTCGAGGAGGCCGGGGTCGAGATCCCCGACGACTCCACCTGGACCTGGGACGACCTGGTCGACACCGCAGTGCAGATCTCCGAGAACACCCCGGACGGCACCTACGGCATGACCCAGATGGGCACGATCCAGGGCCTGTTCCAGGTCTACGTGCGCCAGGCCGGCCAGGACCAGTACAAGGACGGCGGCGCCGGCTTCGACCTCGACACCGCCACCGCCTGGTTCGACTGGACCAAGAAGCTCCAGGACTCGGGCGCCAGCCCCGATGCCAGCCTCTCCGTCGAGGATGCCTCGAAGTCCATGGACCAGTCGTTCTTCGCGACCGGGAACGTCGCCATGACGGTGGCCTGGTCCAACCAGGTCGTCGCCCACGACGGCCTCGTGCCCGAGGGCGTGCTCGTGCTGCGCCCGCCGTCG
>JAAZLF010000269.1 GCA_012799425.1 Actinomycetales bacterium
CAGGGCTCGCTCGCCGACAACCTCGGCTCCTGGGCTGCGGTGCTGCTGGCGGTGATCATGTTCCTGCTCGCCTTCACCTCGGTGCTGGGCAACTTCTCCTACGGCGAGGCGAACATGCACTTCCTGACCTCCCAGCGCGGCTGGCACATCGCCTTCGGTGCCGCCGTGGTGGCGCTGGTGTTCCTCGGCTCGGTGATCGCCGTGGATCTCGCCTGGACCATCGCCGGGGTGAGCATGGTGTTCATCGCCCTGATCAACCTGGTGGTGATCGCGATCCTCACGCCCACGGCCCTGAAGCTGCTGCGCCACTACAACGCCCAGCGCGCCCAGGGCCTGGATCCGATCTTCCTGGCCAGTGACCTGCCGGAGATCAAGAACGTCGAGGTCTGGGTGGACGAGGACGTCTGCGACTACCAGCGTCAGCGGGAGACCTCGCCAAGCTGAGTGATTCTCATACCGTCGGGGCTCGGGCAGTCGACGGCACGCACCGGGCAGTGGTCTCAGACCGCTGCCCGGTGCGCTCCGGAGGTGGTGAGCGCCGCGGTGGGACCGCTTCGCAGCCGTGGCCGCGGCTGCACACCTCGCACTGCGGCCCGCTGATCGAGCTCCTTTATCGGCCGCTGCCGACGGCAGGGCGCTGCAGGGAGGGGGTGACGCTTGCTGGTCGTCCGCCGCGGCGAGCAGGGCAGCCAGTTCCGCGACTCGGTGCTGCCCCTGCTCGGGGAGCGAATCACCGAGCAGCTCCACTACCGGCTCCAGCACCAGGGTCAACGCGGCCCGGGAGGAACTCTGCGGGCCGATCGGCGGCGCTGAGCCGCATCGCGCGCCCAGCCCCAGCGGCGCCGACAGCCCGGAAGCGGCGATCTCCATGCGCTGCGCCTGGTCCAGGGTGGTGACGTTCTCGTCGATCGCTCCCGGGAGAGCGCCGAGGCGACGCGCGGGAGCATCAGTGCGAAGTGGAGCACCGAGGCGCGCACCCACTCGGCCCGCCCCGAGGCCCGACGGATGTGTCGCTCAGCGGTGCGCGGCGCAGCCTTCTCAGAGGCGGGGTGACTCCAGGATCCGCGCCAGCAGAGCGGGATCGGTCGAGCCGCCGGAGATGATTGCCACGGTCTTCCCGGCCGGCAGCTCCTGGGTGAGCCACGCGGCGGTGGTGACCGCGCCGGAGGGCTCAGCGACCAGGCGCCCGGCAATCGCGAGATGCCGCACGGCGTCGAGGATCTGCTCCTCGCTCACGGTGACGATGTCGTCCACGTAGCGGCGCACATGCGGCCACGTGCGCTCGCCGAGGGAAGGGGTGCGCAGGCCGTCGGCGATGGTCCGATAGGTGTCGAGCACGTCCCAAGTGGCGCGCTCCCCGCTGCGCAGGCTCTGCTGGGCGTCGGCCGCGAGCTCCGGTTCGACACCGATCACTTTCACCTCGGGGCGCAGCGACTTCACGGCGGTGGCGATCCCGGAGATGAGCCCGCCTCCGGAGATCGGCACGAGGATCACCTCGACGTCGGTGACCTGCTCGAGCAGTTCGAGTCCGATTGTTCCCTGGCCGGCGATGATCCGCTCATCGTCATAGGGAGGGATGTGCGCACTGCCGCGTTCAGTGACGAACTGTGCGGCACGCTCGTCCCGCTGCGAGTTCGGGACGACATCGACGCGCGCACCGAGGGCCCGCACCGCATCAATCTTCGGCTGCGGCGCCGCTTCCGGCATCACGATCACGGCATCGAGGCCGAGCCTGCGCGCCACCCACGCGACCGCGCGCGCATGGTTCCCCGAGGATTGCGCGACGATCCCGTTCTCACGGGCCGTATCGATCACCTGCACGATCGCGTTGTAGGCGCCGCGCAGCTTGAACGCCCCGGTGGGCTGCAGCGACTCTGCCTTGCACAGAAGGGTCCGGTCGGGATCCTCGGGATGCGGCACCTCGATCACCGGGGTGCGCAGGACGAGATCGTCGATCCGCTGCGCCGCCGCACGGATGTCGGCCAGAGTCACGAGGGCAGGGGAGTCGCTGTGCACGCAGTCATCGTAGGAGCACTGCTGCCTGCCGCGTTCAGTGGGCGGGCTGTGTCAGCAAACGGTCTGCGCGCCATTAGGATGGTCTGGCCCGCTCGTCGGGCACGGGCCTGTAGCTCAGTGGTAGAGCATCGGACTTTTAATCCGCGGGTCGAGGGTTCGATCCCCTCCGGGCCCACCCTGGTCAGAGCGACTTTCTAGGTTCTGACCTTCGCTCCGAAGGCGCCGAAGACAGCAACGCTGACAGCAACGCGGCTGAGTGTGCTGTGTTGGACGGCTGTGACAGCAACCGGCCCGCAACGGACCGTCTACGGTGCAGCGATAGCCTGATGCTCTTGGGTACCCGGCTGTGCTGTGATGGGGATGTGGAATCGACTTATCATTTCGGTGTCTACGGACTCTGGACGCATGCCGGCAAGCTCGTCCTCGTGCGCAAGGCTCGCGGACCTTACACCGGACTTCTGGACCTCCCAGGTGGCACGCCTGAGCGGGGGGAGTCGGCACATGAGACTCTTCGGCGAGAGTTACGTGAGGAGACCGGAGTCGAGCTAGCTCACGTCGTGAGCGCACAGCCGTTCAGCATCCACGTCAAGGCGGACGCTTCTGGCAACTCCATCGACTTCCACCATGAAGGGTGGATCGCCGAGGTCCGAGTAGATGGGTCGCTCAGCTACACGATCGAGGATCACGACGTATCGGGGGTCGTCCTAGTAGCGAGCTTTCCGAACGAGCAGCTTTCCCCGCTGGCGATCGAAGCCCTGCGGCTCTTCCCGGCGCTCGCTGTTTCGTAGAGGACTGTCTGTGGTGCAGTGTTAATAGTGGCCGTCGTCATGCTGCTGGTGGAGAGCGTCGCCATACCGGGCCACACCTCTTGCTGCGCGTCGCTCTCACGCTCACGAATCGCCCGGCGACCTGACGTCAGGACGGCGAGGCAGCCATGCCGGTCCGGATGCGCTCAGCTGCTTCGTCAAGCTCGGCACGTGGTCGTTGTCGCCAGTCAGCGTCGATGCGGAAGCCGTCGCCGGGTGTTCGGGGGAACACGTGGAGGTGGGCGTGGAAGACCTCCTGGAACGCGACTTCGCCGTCGGCCAGGAAGAAGTTCACGCCCTCGCACGGAAGCCCCGAGGCGCGCAGGGCCGCTGCGAGACGCTGGCCGACCCGGAACATCGACATCCCGAGCTGCCCGTCCAGGTCGGCCAGGTACGGCGCGTGCCGCTTGGGAATGACAAGGAGGTGCCCGTCCGTCACAGGCTGGATGTCCATGAAGGCGAGAACCTCGTCGTCCTCGTACACCCGGCTCGACTCCACGGTCCCGTCCACCACCCGGCAGAAAACACAGTCAACAGCACTCATGGACTCCACGATGCCCGAGCCGACGCGACCAGTTGCCCGGTTCTGCGAAATAGGCAGATCCGTCGCGACCACCAGTGCGTCACACCTACGCTGGAGTACGGTCCCACTTGCGACGGATCGGACCGGCACGCGATGGTCCGTCCATGAAGATGAGAGTCTGTCTCCATGCGAACGCGTTCCACGAGACTCGGCGCCTTCGGCGTGATCTGTGACGGCGACCGTCTTCTGCTGGTCCATCAAGTCGAGTCCGGCCGATGGTCGTTGCCGGGCGGAGGGGTCCACTTCGGCGAGCCGCCCGGAATTGCGCTGATCCGTGAAGTGGGCGAAGAAGTCGGGCTGCAGGTTGTTCGAGCCGAGCTCCTCGGAGTGCATGACAACGTCTACGACCCCGGGGACGGCGTGCAGCGCCATGGTGTCCGCCTCCTGTATCGCGCACACGTGGAGGGGATGCCGAGACCATGCTCTCCGCAGGAGGTCGATGAGGCACGCTATTTCTCCATCGATGACCTGCCTGCTCCGTTGACGGCGTGGGCTGCGCAGGCGGCGTACCTCGTTGGCAAGGGGCCGCACGGGCGGCAGGATGCGTCTTCGTAGTGCGGGCCAAAGGGAAGCCGCTGACCTGTATCGGACCGTTTCTGGGACACGGAGCCGGTGCATGGGAGGCTCTCTGCGATGCGTGACTACGATTACCACCCGAACGAGCCAGATGTTCGCGTCTTCGGGGTGCCTGAGGCCGGGGTGCTGGTGCGTACCGACGAGATGTACCTGGGGCAGACGCGTGAGCCTGCGTCCTTGGAGTGGGGAACGCCGTCTCTGGTCCTGCGTCACTACGCCTTCGCTGGTGAGTGGTTCAAACTCAACGCAACTTTCAGCTGTGAAGGCGAACTGATCGAGACCGGAGCGGAAGGAGACGAGTATGTCGTGAACTGCGATATCGCGACGCCTCTCAGATGGACTGGTTCAGACGCCACCGCCGTCGACCTCTTTCTCGACGTCATGGTGCGCCGGGACGGCAGCTATTGGATCGTGGATCGCCCCGAGTTTGAGGACGCTTGTTCCCGCCAGCTCGTCTCCAACTCCGAGGCCCGGAACGCCGAGGCGGGGCTGAGGAGCCTGCTCCGTTGGATTACGTCTGGGACTGCCGTGCGGATAGGTGACATCTGATCTGGCTTGCCCGCAGGGCGGCCTGGAAGGATGTGCACCATGCCCGCTCCCTACCCCCAGGAGTTCCGCGAAGATGTCGTGCGAGTGGCCCGGTCCCGTGAGGACGGCGTCACGATCGCGCAGATCGCGAAGGACTTCGGCGTCCACGAGATGACGCTCCACAAATGGATCCGCCAAGCCGACATCGACGACGGCAACCGCCCCGGCAAGAGCCGGGAGGATTCCACCGAGCTGCGCGATGCCCGCAAGCGGATCCGGTTGCTCGAGCAGGAGAACGAGGTCCTGCGCCGTGCCTCCGCCTACCTGTCCCAGGCGAACCTGCCGGGAAAAAGCTCTACCCGCTCGTGAGCGAGCTCGCCGCTGACGGCATCCCCGTCGCGGTGTCCCTGCGGGTCTTGAAGCTCTCCCGTCAGCCCTACTATCGCTGGCGGCGCCAGCAGGTCACCACAGCCGAGCTGACCGAAGCCTATCGAGCCAACGCTCTGCTGGACGCCCACCTCGACGACCCCGAGTACGGCTACCGGTTCCTCGTCAGCGAAGCCGCCGAGGCCGGCGAGGTGATGTGTGAGCGGACCGCGTGGAGGATCTGCCGGGACAACCAGTGGTGGTCGGTGTTCGGTAAGAAGCGCGGCAAGAACGGAAAGCGCCCCGGTCCGCCGGTCCATGACGACCTCGTGAAGCGGGACTTCTCCGCCGATGACGTCAACGAACTGTGGCTGACCGACATCACCGAGCACTGGACCGACGAGGGCAAGCTCTATCTCTGCGCCATCAAAGATGTGTTCTCCGGCCGGATCGTGGGCTACTCGATCAGCGACCGAATGAAGGCTCGCCTCGCGGTGAAGGCCCTGGACAACGCGATATCCAGGCGCCGTGACGTAGCCGGCTGCATCGTGCATTCGGATAGAGGATCGCAGTTCAGGTCACGGAAATTCGTGCACGCCCTGAACCGTCACCACCTCATCGGATCCATGGGCCAAGTCGGTGCTGCCGGTGATAACGCCGCGATGGAATCGTTCTTCTCGCTGCTCCAGAAGAACGTCCTGGACCGCAAACGGTGGCGAACCCGAGAGGAGCTGCGGATCGCGATCATCACCTGGATCGAACGGACCTACCACCGCCGCCGGCGTCAGGCCCGTCTGGGCCGATTGACCCCCATCGAATACGAGACCATCATGAACCCGGCCGTGAGCCTCGCGGCCTGACACCCCAACTGTCACCTGGTCGTGCGGCAGTCCCGTCGTCGCGTCAGTGGCTACGGCGGGCTTGGCATTCATGTCCCTGCCCCCGGCGCTTGCCGCCGAGGAAGACCAGTCCGAGGCCCTCGGGCGCGTCATCAATACCGACATCCTCTCGTTGGACCTTGCGGATGTCGGCACCAGCCAGTCCGGCTTCCCGAGTGATGCGGGCCCCAATTCTGACCCGCTCAACCTGGAGCTGTTGAGTGCGCTCAACCTTGATGTCGGCACCGTCAGCCTCCCGCTGATCGGTACCGAGACCGAGGGCGGGCTGCTCCATCTCGGTGAGGTCGGTGCAGTTTCGAGCTACGCCGCGTCCGAGGATGGCCAGAGTTCCGTTGCCAGTGCCGGCGCTGTCGGCGATGACGGTGCGCTGGATCTTGATGGCATCGCGGGCGACACCTACGGCAGCGCCAAGGTGGATCTGACCGATCTGCTCGGCCAGGGCGGTGTGGACGGACTCACCGATCAGATCGTTGACGAGGTCTCC
>JAAZLF010000270.1 GCA_012799425.1 Actinomycetales bacterium
CCGCCGCCGAGAAGGAACCCGAGGCGGGCGAACCTGCTGAACCCCCGTCGGCCGCGACGCCTGACGCGGACGCACAGCCCGCCCCCGCCCGCCCCGGGGACCGTTACCCGGGACTCGCCGCCCTGCTCGCGCGCGCCGGCAGCCAGGAGGGACCGGTGCCCCGCGCCAGCCTCACCCTGGACGCGAATGACACCTGGACCGAGATCGCCGCCGATGCGATCGGAGACCTCGATCCCGAGCAGGGAGCGCTGGTCATCGCCCCCGATCAGCGGGACGTCGCCCGGCTGAGCCGGGTGCTCGACGAACGCGGCATCGCGCACGAGATCCTCGCCGGCACCGAGGGCCCCGAGAAGCGCTACCGGACCTTCCGCCGGATCCTTCGCGGCGCGACCCGCGTGGTGCTCGGCAACCGCTCCGCCGCCTTCGCCCCGGTCCAGGGGCTGGCGCTGGTCATCTGCTGGGACGAGGCGGACGATCTGCTCGAGGAGCCTCGTTCTCCCTACCCGCACACCCGCACCGTGCTGCAGTGCCGCTCCGCCGAGGAGCGCTGCGCGCTGCTGTTCCTCAGCGCGAGCGACTCCGTGACGCTGCGGGCCCTCGGCGATCTGGGCTACCTCGCGCGCCTGGAGCCGCTGCCCGGCCCCGTCACCGCGGTGCGACCACGGATCGTGGCGATGGACGAATACCTGCGTGAGCGCGAAGGAGCCTCGGGACGCTCACGGCTGCCGCAGGAGGCGATGCGGGTGATCCGCCGCGGCCTCGAGAAGGGACCGGTGCTGGTGCAGGTGCCCCGCTCCGGGTACGTGCCCGCGATCGCCTGCACCTTCTGCCGCACCCGCGCCCAGTGCCCCCACTGCTCGGCGCCGTTGGCCCTGAGCGGTCGCAGCGGGCCCCTGCACTGCCGGGTCTGCGGTCGACGCGAGGACGGGTACCGCTGTCCCGAGTGCGACCGCACCCAGGTGCGCGCCATGGTCATCGGCTCCACGCGTACCGCAGAGGAGCTGCACCGCGCCTTCCCCGAGACCACGCTCAAGGTCGCCGGCGGGGCCCACGGCGCGCTCGAGGACGACGACGTGCCGCAGCGTGGGATCGTGGTGGCCACCCCCGGCGCCGAGCCCGCCCCGCCCGGCCGCTACGCCGCATGCCTGCTGCTGGACGCGGACGCACTGCTGGGCCGTGCCGCGTTCGACGCCGACGTCGAGGCGGTACGGCGCTGGCGCGGAGCGATCTCCCTCGTGCGCAGTGCGGACGACGGCGGAGAGGTGCTGATCGTGGGCACCTCCACCCTTCCGGCGATCCGGGACCTGGTCGCCCACCGCTCCTCGTTCTTCCTCGACCGGGTGCTCGAGGACCGTCACGAGCTCGATCTGCCGCCCTTCCGCCGCGTCGCAGAGATCGTGGGGGACAGGGACGCGTGCCGCACCTTCCTCGAGTCGGTCGATCTGCCGGGCGGCACCGACGTGTTCGGCCCGGTCGACCTCGAGGGGCCCGACGCCGCCGGCCGTGCCCGGGCGGTGGTGCGCATCGAGCCCGCCCGCTCCCGCGAGCTCGCCGCCGCCCTGCGCGCCGGGGTCGCAGCACGCAGCGCCCGCAAGGCCCGCGGCTCCCTGCGGGTACGGCTCGACCCGCCCGACGTGTTCTGAGCAGGCTGTCCTCGGGCGAACGTAGACTGGACCCATCATGCGTCTCCTCTTCGCCGGCACCCCCGAGGCCGCTCTCCCGTCCCTGCGCACCCTGCTCGACTCCTCCCACGAGGTGGTGGGCGTCCTGACGCGCCCCGACGCGCCCACGGGCCGGGGCCGGAAGCTCGCGCCGTCTCCCGTCAAGGCCCTCGCCCTCGAGGCGGGCATCCCCGTCCTCACCCCGCGCACGCTGCGCGACGAGGCAGTGCAGCAGCAGATCCGCGAACTCGCCCCGGACGCCGCCCCCGTGGTCGCCTACGGGAACATGGTGCCGGCGGCGGCGCTCGAGATCCCCCGCCACGGCTGGGTGAACCTCCACTTCTCGCTGCTGCCCGCATGGCGCGGCGCCGCCCCGGCCCAGCGTGCCGTGCTCGCCGGCGCACGGGAGACCGGCATGAGCGTGTTCCGGCTCGAGACGGGTCTGGACACCGGCGACGTGATCGCCGCTGCGCCGACGCGGATCGGCGAGTTCGAGACCTCCGGGCAGCTGCTCGAGAGGATGTCGGTCGAGGGCGCCTCGGTGCTGCTGCAGGCGCTGGATGCCCTCGAGGACGGCACCGCCGAGCTCACCGCCCAGGACCACGACGCAGCGACCCATGCCGCGAAGCTCACCACCGCCGAGGCGCGGATCGACTGGAGCCGCAGCGCCGAGGAGGTCAGCGCCCACATCCGCGGCATGAGCCCCCAGCCGGGTGCCTGGACTCTGCTGGACGGCGCCCGCGCGAAGATCCTGGGCGTCGAGCAGGCCCCGGAGCATGCGCCCCTGCCGCCCGGACGCATCGAGGCCACCAAGCGCCAGGTGCTCGTGGGCACCGGCAGCGAGGTCATCGCCCTGTCCACCCTCGCCCCGGCCGGCAAGCGGCCGATGCGCGCGGCGGACTGGGCACGAGGCGCGGCACTGGACGCTGCGGCCCGCTTCACCAACGATCTGCAGGACGGAGAGAGCGCATGAGCCAGGAGCGACGGGGAGGCGCGGACCGCCGCCGACGGGACGACGCCCGTGGGGCCGGTCGGGGTCAGGGCCGTGAGGGCGACCGCCAGCGCGATGCCCGGGGCCGCGAGCGCTCCGGAGCGCGTGGTCAGGGCGGGCCCCGCCGCGGATACTCCGTGGCGCGTCCCTCCGAGCGCTCCCGCCGCTCGACCCCGTCGCGCCAGGTGGCCTTCGAAGGACTGCGCCTGGTGCGCGAGGAGGACTCCTACGCGAACCTGGTCCTGCCCCGCCTGCTGCGCAGCCACCGGGTCTCCGGGCGAGATGCCGCCTTCACCACCGAGCTGTTCTACGGTTCGCTGCGCGCACAGGGCCGCCTCGACTCGATCCTCACCGCCTGCGTGGACCGCCCCCTGAAGGAGGTCGAGCCGGCGCTGCTGGATGTGCTGCGCCTGGGTGCCTACCAGCTGCTGGACATGACCGTCGCCCCGCACGCCGCGACCTCCGAGACCGTCGCCCTGGCCCGTGCGGAGGTCGGGGCGGGGGCCGCGAGCTTCGTCAACGCCGTGCTGCGCAAGGTCGGGCAGAAGGAGCTCGAGGAGTGGCTCGCCGAGGTCGCCCCGGACCGGGAGCAGGATCCGACCGGGCACCTCGCCGTGGTCCATTCCCACCCCCGCTGGGTGGTGCGCGCCCTGAGCGACGCCCTGGCAGGCGACGGCCGCCCCCGCGAGGAGATCGACGCGCTGCTGGCCGCCCAGAACGCCGCACCTGCTGTCTCCCTGGTGATGCGCCCCGGTCTCACCGACCTCGACGAGCTGATCGACCACGGTGCGAGCCAGGGCCGGCTGAGCATCTTCGCCGCCTCCTGGCCCTCCGGCGACCCCGGCGGCATGGATCTGGTCGCGCAGGGCCGCGTCGCCGTGCAGGATGAGGGCAGCCAGCTCGCCGCCCTCGCCCTCGCGCTCGGTGCCGACGACCTGGTCCTGGCCGAGGACGACCACTGGCTGGATCTCTGTGCCGGTCCGGGTGGGAAGACCGCCCTGCTGGGCGGCCTCGCGGTGGGGCATGACGCGGACCTGCTCGCCGTCGAGCTCCAGCAGCACC
>JAAZLF010000271.1 GCA_012799425.1 Actinomycetales bacterium
CGTAGCCCATCACCGCGGCGACCCGCACCAGGATCGCGGTCTTCCAGTCGCCCTCGGCGCCGAAGCCGTAGCCGTCGGCCATCAGGCGCTGCACGGCCAGGCCCGGCAGCTGGCGCAGCCCGCCGAGGTCCTCGAAGTTGGTGGTGAAGGCGCCGAAGCCGCCCTCGTCGAGGAAGGTGCGCAGACCGATCTCCTGGCGGGCGCCGTAGCGCAGCGACTCGTGGCGCTCGCCGCCCCTGCGCAGCTCGGGGACGACCTCGTACAGCTCCTCGTACTCTGCGACCAGGGCGTCGATCGCCTCGTCGGAGACGGCATCCACCACTGCGACCAGGTCGTTCACGCCCCAGGTGTTCACCGAGACGCCCAGGCGCAGCTCGGCCTCGGTCTTGTCGCCCTCGGTCACGGCGACGCCGCGCATGTTGTCCCCGAAGCGGGCGAGCTTCAGGGAGTGCATCTCGGCCCAGCCGGTGGCGGCGCGGGCCCAGCGGCCGATCCGGCCCTGGACCTTCGCGTCGGAGGCGTGGCCCACCACGGTCTTGCGGTCCACGCCCAGGCGGGTGGCGATGTACCCGAACTCGCGGTCGCCGTGCGCGGCCTGGTTCAGGTTCATGAAGTCCATGTCGATCGTGGACCAGGGCAGCTCCACGTTCGCCTGGGTGTGCAGGTGCAGCAGCGGGGTGCGCAGCGCGTCCAGGCCCTGGATCCACATCTTCGCGGGGGAGAAGGTGTGCATCCACGCGATGACGCCCACGCAGGCGGGGTCCGCGTTCGCGGCCAGAGCGGTCTCGCGGATCGCGTCGCGGTCGGTGAGGACCGGCTTCCAGACGATCTTGACGGGGATGTCGGAGGCGGCGTCGAGCATCTCGGCTATCGTGCGCGACTGCTCGGCGACCTGGTCGAGCGTCTCGGGACCGTACAGGCCCTGGCTGCCGGTCAGGAACCAGATCTCGCGGGTGTCGAAGGGGTTGTGCATGGGTCCTCGTCTCTGCGTGGGGTGGGGGCCGGTCTCAGCGCTGGCCGTAGACGTTCTGGTAGCGGTCGTAGAGGGAATCGATGAGGTGCTGCTCGATGGGCAGCGGCTCCCCGAGCTGGCGGGAGATGTGCACGGTGCGGGCGACCTCCTCGACCATCACGGCGGCCTTCACAGCGGCGCGGCCGTCCCGGCCGATGGTGAAGGGGCCGTGGTTCTGCATCAGCACGGCCGGGCTGCGATGCCCCTCGAGGGTCTCGACGATGCCGCGGCCGATCGAGTCGTCGCCGATCACGGCGAAGGGGCCGACGGGGACCGGGCCACCGAACTCGTCGGCCATCATCGTCAGCACGCAGGGGATCTCCTGGCCGCGGGCGGCCCAGGCGGTGGCGTAGGTCGAGTGGGTGTGGACCACCCCGCCCACCTCGGGCATGTGCGAGTACACGTAGGCGTGGGCGGCGGTGTCCGAGGAAGGGGTCAGCGTGTCGGGGGTGCCGTCGACGATCTTCACGCCGTCGAGCGTGCACACCACCATCGACTCCGCGGTCAGCTCGTCGTAGGAGACGCCCGAGGGCTTGATGACCATCAGGCCCGGCACCTCGGGGGCGGTGGCGGGCACCCGCTCGGAGACGTTCCCCGCGGTCCAGACCACGAGGTCGTTGCGCGGCAGCTCGGCGTGCAGGGCGGCGACGCGCTCGCGCGTGCTGGCGACGGCCTCCTGGGTTTCGACGGGCAGGGTGGCGAGGACGAGGGTCATAGAGGCTCCTGGGAGGGCGCGGGTGAGTGGAAGTCGGGGGAGGATCAGTCGAGCAGCTCGCCGGCCAGGCGTTCGACCTGCAGGCCGGTGCGGTAGCCGGAGAGCCACTGAGCATGCCCGGCCATCCCGGTCTCCTCGGGGGAGAGGGTGCTGAGCTCCTGGGAGGCGAAGATCTCCTCGGCAAGGAAAGTGTTGAGCGGGTCCTGCGCACCGTCGCGGGTACGGGCGGTGTGCGCGGCGGGCAGGGCCATGCCCCACGCACCGCCCTCGCCGGCGGATTCGCCGACGGCGACAGGCGTGGCGAGCGCGTCGGCGAGCACCTGCTGAGCGATGCCGGTGGTGCGGAAGATGCCGCCGTGGGCGTACATGACATCCAGCTGCACACCCTCGTCCTTCAGCAGCGCCTCCATGCCCACCGCGAGCGCCCCGAAGGCGCCGTAGAGCTGGGAGCGCATGAAGTTCTCGAGCGTGAAGCGGGCCTCCTGCTCGCGCACCAGCAGGGGACGGCCGGAGGGGACGCCCGTCTGATGCTCGCCGGAGACGTAGTTGTAGCTCAGCACGCCGCCGGCGTCGGCGTCGCCCTCGGCGCCCGCGCCGAACAGGGTGCTGTACAGCTCCTCGGGGCC
>JAAZLF010000272.1 GCA_012799425.1 Actinomycetales bacterium
CAAGCGCTGGGCGGACGGCGACATACGCGCGGCCGCCCGCGCCAACCTGGACCTTCTCGACGCGCTCGGAGGGGGCGGTGGCGAGTGAGCGCCGTCGCCGAGGCGAGCCCCTCGATCAGGGCGCGGGACAACCTCTCCGCGCTCGGGCTCCACGAGATGGCGGCCTCGCTGCCGGACTACGTGCGCATGGTGTCCGCGGGCGAGCGCGACTTCTGCTCGGCCCTCGAGGAGATGACCCGCGTCGAGGTCGCCGCCCGCGAGGCGAGGATCGTCCGCCAGCGCATACGCTCCTCGGGCTTCCCCTACGTGAAGGGGCTTGCCGACTTCGACTGGGACTTCCAGCCGAGCGTCCCGAGGGCCCGCATCGAGGAGCTCGCGACGCTCAGGTTCATAGAGCGCGCCGAGAACGTGCTGCTCGTCGGCAGCCCGGGCGTGGGCAAGACCCACCTCGCCGTGGCCATCGGCGTCGAGGCCGTGCGGGCGGGGCGCGAGGTGAGGTTCATGGACTGCGCGAGGCTCGTCGAGGACCTGCAGGACGCCCAGGCGCGCGGGATACTCAAGAAGCGCCTCAAGTACTACGCGCACTCGAAGCTGCTCGTCATCGACGAGCTGGGCTACCTCGACATCGGGGAGGGCGGCGCCGACCTGCTCTTCCAGCTCATCTCGACGCGCTACGAGCAGCGCTCGACGATCATCACCACCAACGTCGGCATCGGGGGCTGGGGGAAGGTGTTCGGCGACGACGTGGCGGCGAGCGCCATCGCGGACCGCGTCTGCCACCACTGCCACGTCATCAAGATCACGGGCAGGTCCTACCGGCTGAAGGACCTGCCGCGCGAGAGGAGGGGCACCGAATAGCCGAAAACGGTGGAAAAGCGTTGGCGGAACCGGTGAAAGTACGTTAGCGCGATCGGCGCCGATTCGTTTGCGCAGATGGTGAAAAGTAGGTTGACGGTATCACCTCGAAGCCGCTCGACTCCGCGGCGCGCCGGAGCGCGCGGAGCACCTGGCGGCGCTCCTCCGCCCCGCACCTGTCCAGGCCCTCGCGGAGCGCCGGGGGCACCGCCGACCTGAGCTGCGACTGCTCCCACGACCTCGGGCGGGCGGTCACGGCGGGTATGAGCGTCGCGGGGTCGAAGACCGTCGCCCCTCCGCCCGACCACGACCTCGGCAGGGTCGCGGCGGACCTGCCCCGCTCGTCCATGATCTCGACCGTCCCGGCCCTGAGGCCGACGAGCATCCACCTCCCGTGCCAGTGGGGGCCGGCGCAGTAGAGGGTGCCGTCGACCTCGACCCGGCCCTCCCGGTCCGCGCGCCTCCTCTCCCAGCGCACGCAGTCGAACCTCGCGCCCGGCAGGGGCAGGAGCGCCGCGGCGTCCTCGGCGAGCAGCTGCCGGACCGGGACCCCCTCGCGGTAGTGCTCGCGGTCGAGCAGCGCGTCGCAGCCCGCGAGCAGGCGCGCGTTGAGCGCCCCGAGGTCCGGCGCCTCGGGGACCGGCACCATCAGGTTGCGCCTCAGGAACCCGACCGCGTTCTCCACCGACCCCTTCTCGTGCCCGGAGTAGGGGTTGCAGAAGCGGACCGTGAACCCGTGGTGCTGCCGGAACGCGGAGAACAGCGAGCTCTCGCGGACCACCCCGGCCAGCCGCCGCCCCGCCTCCGTGGCGTTGTCGAGGACGAGCACCGGGGGCACGCCCCCGATGTGCTCGAACACGGCGAGCATCGACTCGCAGAGGCACTCCGACCGCTCCGACATCGAGCAGCTCGCCCAGCGGGCGTTGGAGTGCGGGAGCGAGATGACGAGCTCGTGGACGCGCTCCTCGACGCCGCCGATGACCGCGGACGCGACGCCGTAGTCGCCCTGCGCGGAGCCGGCGGGCCACGAGAGCTCCAGGAACCCCTCCGACGCGGCGGGCGGGCGGGACTCCCTC
>JAAZLF010000273.1 GCA_012799425.1 Actinomycetales bacterium
GAGGAGCTGGAGATGTCGCGACCCACGATCAAGGACATCGCCGCCGAGGCCGGAGTGGCGCTTGGCACCGCCTCGCGCGCCCTGTCCGGGAATGGCTCCGTCGCCGCCGGGACCCGCGAGCGGGTGCTCGACGCCGCCGAGCGCCTGAACTACATCCCCAATGCCCAGGCCCGCTCCCTGCGCTCCGAACGCACCGAGACCATCGGCCTGCTGATACCGGACGTGCGCAACCCCTTCTTCGCCGAGCTCGCCCACGTGGTCGAGCGCGAGGCACGCGCCTCGGGCCTGTCCGTGGTGCTGTGCAGTGCCAACGAGGACCCCGAGCTGATGCGCGAATACATGCTGGTGCTGCGCCGCCAGCGCGTCGACGGCATCATCGTGGCCCCCTTCTCCACCGCCCACGTCACCCTCCACACCGTCCAGCAGGCCGGGATGCCGCTGGTCTTCGTGGACCGCACCATCCCCGGCATGGACGTGCCCGCCGTCGTCTCCGATACCGGCCCCGCGATCCGCGAGGCCGTCGCGCACCTCGTGGGCGGGGGAGCGCAGCGCCTGGGATTCCTCTCCGGCCCCTCCCAGACCACCACCGGTGTGGAGCGCCTGGCCGAGTTCACCGTCGCGGCCGCCGAGGCGGGCGTCGAGACCGTCATCGAGCACGGCGACTTCCAGGAGGAATCCGGTCGCGCGGGTATGCGCGCCCTGCTCGAGACCGGCGTGGACGCCGTGCTCACCGCCGACTCCCGGATGACGCTCGGCGCCGTGCGGGTCTGCCTCGAAGCCGGGATCACCCCGTCGGCCGATCTGCCCTTCGTCGGCTTCGACGACATCGCCCCCTTCACCCTCCTGCAGCCGCCCCTGCCGCTGATCTGCCAGGACCTCGAAGGGATGGCCACCACCGCCGTGCAGCTGCTCGAAGCACAGCTGCGCGGCGAGCGCCCCCAGACGGAGCATCGCCTCCCCGCCCACCTCAGACTCACCCCCGCCACCACCATCACGGAAGCCGAGGTCCCCCACCATGACTGACGCGCAGCCCGCACTGCTCACCCTCGAGGGGGTGAGCAAGTCCTTCGGCCCGGTCACCGTCATCGACGACGTCACCGTGCAGGTCCGCGCCGGCGAGGTCGAGGTGCTCCTCGGCGAGAACGGCGCGGGCAAGTCCACGCTGATCAAGATGATGTCCGGCATCTACCAGCCCGACGGCGGCCGCATCCTCGTCGACGGGAAGCCCGTCCAGCTCCCCGACGTCAAGGCCGCCGAGCGCCACGGCATCGCGACCATCCACCAGGAGCTCAACCTGGTGCCGCAGCTCAGCGTCGCCGAGAACATCACCCTGGGGCGCACTCCCAAGCGGCTCGGCATGGTCGACCGCAGACAGATGCGCCGCATCGCCCAGGAGGCGCTGGACCGGATCGGCCTGGACGTCGACCTCGACCAGAGCGTCGGCGAGCTCGGCATCGCCCGCCAGCAGCTGGTCGAGATCGCCAAGGCCCTCTCCCAGGACGCCCGCCTGCTGATCCTGGACGAGCCCACCGCGGCGCTGACCGGACGCGAGATCGATGCGCTGTTCCGCGTGGTCCACGACCTGAAGTCCCGCGGCGTGGGCATGGTCTTCATCTCCCACCACCTCGATGAGATCCCACGGATCGGCGATACCGTCTCGGTGCTGCGCGACGGGAAGTTCATCTCCCAGGTCTCAGCCGACACCAGCGAGGACGAGCTCGTCTCCCTCATGGTGGGGCGCGACATCGACGACCAGTTCCCCCGCCGCCGCTCCGAGACCCAGGGCGAGGTGCTGCTCGAGGTCGAGGGTCTCAGCAGCGCGGGGAAGTTCTCGCAGGTCGACTTCCGCGTCCACGCCGGAGAGGTGCTCGGCATCGCCGGGATCGTGGGGGCCGGACGCACGGAGGTGCTGCGCGCCGTGTTCGGCGCCGATCCCTACGACACCGGCACCGTCACCCTCCAGGGCCGGGGCCTGCCCGCAGGGGACGTCGGCCGATCCATCGCCCGGGGCCTCGGCCTCGTGCCCGAGGACCGCAAGACCCAGGGCCTGGTGCTGGATGCGGGCGTGGCCGAGAACGCCGGCTACGCGACCCTGCGCTCCACCGCCACACGGGGCCTGGCCGACCGGCGCGGCCAGCGCGCCCGCGCCGCGAAGGTCACCGAGCAGCTCTCGGTGCGGATGGCCGGGCTCGACCAGCCCATCCGCAACCTCTCCGGCGGCAACCAGCAGAAGGTCGTCTTCGCCCGCTGGGTGATGGCCGGCTCCACCGTGCTGCTGCTGGACGAGCCCACCCGCGGCGTCGACGTCGGCGCGAAGGTCGAGATCTACGAGCTGATCAACGAGATCACCGAGAACGGCGGCGCCGTCGTGATGGTCTCCAGCGAGCTGCCCGAGGTGCTCGGCATGAGCGACCGCATCCTGGTGATGAGCAACGGCCAGGTCGCCGGGACCCTCGACGCCGACGACGCCACCGAGGACGCCGTGATGAGCCTCGCCGTCTCCGCCGTCTCCTCCGCAGTCGCTTCCACCGGGGACGACTCCGCCACGCCCACCACCGAGGCGTCCTGACGGGCTCCGCCGCTCGCCTCGACCGCCCCCACCTCCGAAAGGAGCCGCGGCCATGACCGCGACCACCACCTCACCGACCTCACCCCGCGCCCGCAAGGGCCCCACCACCCTGGGTCGCATCGGCCGCTGGGCCATGAACAACGGCGCCCTGGTGGGCCTGATCCTGCTGTGCATCGGCCTGTTCATCGCCACCCCGGCGTTCCTGACCGTCCCGAACCTCATCAACATCGGGATCCAGGCGTCCGTCGTCGCGATCCTCGCCTTCGGCATGACCTTCGTGATCGTCACCGCCGGGATCGACCTGTCCGTCGGCTCCGTCGCCGCGCTCGGTGCCGTGGTCTCCGCCTACTCCTTCGCCTCGCTGAACCTGCCCGGCATCCTCACCCTCGTGATCGGACTGCTGGTCGGCGCCGCCGCCGGCGCCATCTCCGGGCTCTCGATCGCCTACGGCAAGCTGCCCGCCTTCATCGCCACGCTCGCGATGATGAGCGTGGCCCGCGGCCTGACCCTGGTCATCTCCAACGGCACCCCCATCACCACCTCGGAATCCGTCTCCTTCATGGGCGGCACCATCGGCTCCTTCCCCGTGCCGATCCTCGCGATGGTGGTCGCCGGGCTGGTGTGCTGGTTCATCCTCACCCGCACCGTGCTGGGCCGCTCCATGTACGCGATCGGCGGCAACGAGGAGGCGGCGCGCCTGTCCGGCCTGCCCGTCAAGCGCATCCTCGTGATCGTCTACGCCCTCTCTGGTCTCTTCGCCGGCCTCGCCGGCATGGTCCTGGCCGGGCGACTCTCCTCCGCCGGTCCCCAGGCCGGCGTGGGCTACGAGCTGGACGCCATCGCCGCCGTGGTGATCGGCGGTGCATCGCTGTCCGGCGGCTCCGGACGCGCCACCGGCACCCTCGTCGGCGCGATCCTGCTGGCCGTGATCCGCAACGGCCTGAACATCCTCAACGTCTCGTCCTTCTGGCAGCAGGTGGTGATCGGCCTGGTCATCGCTCTGGCCGTCGGCTTCGACGTGCTGCGCCGCAAGACCTCCCGCTGAACCGCGGAACACCCGGGGAGAACGACCTCCCCACGACAAAGGAGATCACCATGATCACCATCACCAAGTCCATGACCAGCCGCCGCGGCCTGTTCGCGCTCACTGCCGCGGCCGCCGCCGGTGCCACCCTCACCGCCTGCAACCGCGGCGGCGACGGGGAGGGCGCGGGCGAGCGCGTCATGCTCGCCGTCTCCACCCAGACCAACCCCTTCTTCGTGCAGCTTGTGGAGGGCGCACAGGCCGAGGCCGAGGCCCAGGGCCTCACCCTCGACATCCAGGACGCCTCCGACGACTCCGCCACCCAGGCCGACCAGCTCGCCAACGCCATCACCCAGGGCATCAGCCTGGTCATCGTCAACCCCACCGACTCCGACGCGGTCGCCACGTCCGTCGAGTCGCTGAACGATGCGGGCATCCCCGTCATCGCCGTGGACCGCAACGCCACCTCCGGTGAGCTGGCCAGCTTCGTCGCCTCCGACAACGTCGCCGGCGGCACCCAGGCCGCTGAGGCGCTCGCCGCCGCGATCGGCGAGGAGGGCGAGGTCATCGTGCTGCAGGGCGTGCCAGGCTCCTCCGCCTCGCGCGACCGCGGCGAGGGCTTCACCCAGGGCATCGAGCAGTTCGAGGGCATCACCGTCGCCGCCCAGCAGACCGCCAACTTCGACCGCGCCGAGGGCCTGAACGTCGCCACCAACCTCCTGCAGGCCAACCCCGGCGTGACAGGCATCTTCTGCGAGAACGACGAGATGGCGCTCGGCGCGATCGAGGCGCTCGGCGACCGCGCTGGCACCGATGTCATCGTGGTCGGGTTCGACGGGACCACCGAGGGCATCGCCGCGGTCGACGCCGGCACCCTGCACGCCACCATCGCGCAGCAGCCCGAGGAGCTCGGCAAGCAGTCCGTCGCCGAGGCCGTCAAGGTTCTCGCCGGCGAGGCCACCGAGGACGAGGTCTCCGTCGAGGTCGTCACCGTCACCGAGGACAACGCGAGCGAGTACCAGTGAGCTCCCGCGGCGCGATCACCGTGGTCGGCTCGATCAACGTCGACCTCCTCGCCCAGGTGCGCAGGCACCCGCGGCCGGGGGAGACCCTCCACGGCACCGGCGGGACGATGCTGCCCGGCGGCAAGGGCGCCAACCAGGCCGTCGCCGCAGCTCGGCTGGGCGGGGATGTGCGGATGGTCGGCGCCGTCGGCACCGACGCACAGGCGCTGGTCGGGCTGGAGGGCCTGCGCGCGGCCGGGGTGGACCTGGCCGGTGTGCGCGAGGTCGACGGGCCGACGGGCCTGGCCATCGTCACCGTGGCCGAGGACGGCGAGAACTCCATCGTGGTGATCGCGGGGGCCAACGACGCCGTGGACGCCGCCCAGGTGGCCTCCGCGCGGGACGTGCTCGCCGCTTCCGCGATCGTGGTGTGCCAGGGCGAGATCCCGCGCGAGGGGATCGAGGCCCTGCCGGACCTGGTCACCGGTCGCTTCCTGCACAACCCCGCGCCGGTCATGGAGCTGGATCCCGAGGTGCTGCGCGCCTCCGACCCGTTGGTCGTCAACGAGCACGAGGCCGCTCTGGTCCTCGCTCAGCTGGCCCCTGCGGCTGCGATCCCCGAGGCGCCGGAGCAGATCGCCGACGCGCTGCGCGCGGCAGGGGTCGCGTCGGTGGTGCTCACCCTCGGCGCCCAGGGATCGCTCGTCGCCGACGCCGACGGGCTGCACCGGATCCCGGCCGCACCCGTGCAGGCCGTGGACACCACCGGCGCGGGGGACGCGTTCATCGGCGCGCTCGCCGTGGGTCTCGCCCGCGGGGAGCCCCTGCCCGCCGCGGCCCGCCTCGCTTCCCAGGTGGGAGCGTTCGCAGCGACCGGTCACGGCGCCCAGCCCAGCTACCCGAGCGCCGAGGACGATCTGCCTCCGCTCGCGGAGGTGAGCGCATGAAGCGCGGCGGGATCCTTCACCCGGAGCTGTCCGCGCACCTGGCCCGCCTGGGCCACACCGACACCTTCGTGATCGGCGACGCGGGTCTGCCCGTGCCGCCCGGGGTGGCGCGCGTGGACCTCGCCGTGAGCCTCGGAGTGCCCGGTTTCGCGGAGGTGCTCGACGCGGTGCTCGCCGAGGTCGAGACGGAGGGAGCGGTCATCGCCGGCGAAGCGGCGGGCTCCCCGGCCGGAGCGATGCTCTCTGCCCGGCTGCCCGGCGCCGAGGCGGTGCCGCACGAGGAGTTCAAGCAGCTGACCGGCGAGGCACGATTCGTGGTGCGCACGGGGGAGACCACCCCCTACGCGAACGTGATCCTGCGGTGCGGAGTGCCGTTCTGAGAGCGTGGGGCGGCGCAGGCTCGTAGGGGGCGAGCCGACCGGTCAGCGGGCTGCGCGCGCCTCTCGCAGACCTTCCGCAGCTGCCTCCAGATACCTGTCGAGCCCGTGCACGATGAACTCGAGATCCGCCCCGCCGGCCACCACGTTCGCTCCGAGCTCCCTGAGGGCGGCAGGGGCTGACGGGTCGATCCCGGCAGCGATGGCCCGCACCATCTGCCGGTCCCGAGCGCGGCTCAGCACGTCCTCGACGACCTCCAGCAGCTGGGGATCCTCGTGGTCTCGAGACAGTCCCATCGACAGCGCGAGATCGTTACGGCCGACCAGCACACCGTCGAGCCCCTCGACGTCGAGGATTTCGTCGAGATCAGCGTAGGCCTCCGCCGTCTCGATCTGGACCAGCAGGGTCACTGACCGGTTGGCCTCCTCCAGATAGCGCTCCTCGTGACGGTGGTAGCCGCCGGCCTGCCGTGGGCCGAAGCCCCGGCTGCCCTGCGGCGGGTACCTGCATTGATCCACGGCACGCACGACCTCGGCAGCAGAGCGCACTCGGGGCACGATGATCCCATCGGCCCCGCTGTCCAGTGCAGCCATCATGTGCACAGGGTCGTCGCCGCCCAGCCGAACCAGCGTTCTCGCCCCGCCGGCCCTCGCCGCGATCAGGCTCGTGAGGATGCCCTGCCTGCCGAGCGCCCCGTGCTCGCCGTCGATCACCAGGAACTCGGCTGTCGAGGATGCCATGGCCTCGACGATCATCGGGTCGCTCGTGCCCGTCCAGGTGCCCAGCACCATCTCCGCAGTACGCAGGCGGTGGCGGAAGCCTGCATAACTGCTGCTCTGTGGCCGGTTGCTCGGCGGATCGTGCGGAGGGACCATCTGGTGTCTCCATTCCTGTGCCCGGGAGGGGCTGGCGGGGCAGTGTGACCTGTGCTACGTTCCATGCAGTTTACGGTTAACCGTCAACGAAGACCAGAGCAGTTCTTGCCGAGACTGCCCCCGACGAGGAGGAGCGCGGATGGCGGAATCTCTAGAATGGAGCGCGCCGGTCCAGCTGGCGCCGAGTGCACCGAAGCTCGGTGAGCATGTCGCGCAGGAGCTGCGCCGCGCGATCATCAGCGACACCCTGACCCGGGACACCCATCTCGTCGAATCTCGCCTGTCGGAGAAGTTCGGGGTGAGCCGGGGCCCCGTGCG
Organism: Actinomycetales bacterium; assembly: GCA_012799425.1. GTDB lineage: Bacteria > Actinomycetota > Actinomycetes > Actinomycetales > Dermabacteraceae > Brachybacterium. The sequence continues at coordinate 7,116 of JAAZLF010000273.1, forward strand.
CGACGCCCTGACCCGCCTATGTGAGGAGGGGCTGGTCGAGTCGCGCCGCCGAGGCACCTATGTGCGCGGTCTCAGCATCGAGGACATCGAAGAGCTGTACTCCCTGCGCAAGCTCATCGAAACGGACGCAGTGCTGCGCTGCATCGGCACCGACGGTGCCGACTTCAGTCCGATCGAAAAGGCGCTGGAACGGATGCGCAGCGCACTCGCCAGCGGAGACGCGAGCGCCTTCGCGCATGCCGACCTCGGATTCCACAGCGCTTTTTACACGGTCGCCGGGCATCGACGCATCGAGGCGATCTGGCTTCAATACCGGCCGACCTTCGCCGGGATGCTCGAGGTCACCAATGCTCAGGACGCCAGCCTCACCCCCACCATGGAGGACCACGAGGTGCTGCTGGACGCGGTGGCCACGGGCGACAGGGCCAGAGCACTGGACCTGCTCGAAGACCACCTCGAAGGATCCCGCCGCCGGATGCTCGCCGCATACGGGCGCTACAGCGAGCCCGACTGACCCGCCGCCCCTGCAATGACCAGCAGGCACGACGCGGGTGCTTCGACGATGCCGCATCCGCGGCACCGCTCACCGACCCGATACCGATCAAGAACACGAAGGAGTGTCCGTCATGAACGTATCCCGCAGATCCGCGCTCATCGCCATCCCCGCACTGGCAGGCCTCGCAGCCTGCTCGAAAGTGTCCGAAGAGGGCGCAGACTTCCCGGACAACGACCTCCGCCTCATCATCCAGGCGGACCCCGGCGGTGGCTCCGACCTCTCCAGCCGTGCGCTTGCCACCGAGCTCGAGAGCATCCTCGGTGTCTCCGTGGTCCCGGAGAACATGCCCGGCGCCTCGGGAGCGATCGCGATGGAGTACGTCGGCGACCAGCCCGCTGACGGCTACACCATCGGTTTCTGCCCGGTAGAGATCGCCATGCTCAACACCACGCAGAACGCCGACGTGCTTCCCGAGAACTTCACCTTCATCGGGCAGATCATGAACGCGCCCGGGGTCCTCAGCGTCTCTGCGGACAGCGAGTACGAGAACCTCGCCGACTTCCTCGAGGCGGCGAAATCCAAGGCTCTGACCGTCGCGAACTCCGGGGCGGGCTCGATCTGGGAGGCCGCAGCTCTGGGCATCAACACGGAGCTGGGCACGCAGTTCACACCCGTGCCGTACGACGGTGGGGCCACGGCGGTAAGCGCCGCCGCGTCCGGTGAAGCGGATGCAGCGGTCTCCGGCGCGGGGGAGGCCCTCGCGCAGGGCGATGCAGTGAGGGTGCTCGGCGTGATGCACGACGAGACTCTCCCCGACCTTCCCGATGCCCCGACCTTCCTCGATGCCGCCGGCGCCGATATCCAGTACGGCGGGTGGGGAGGCATCTACACGGCCACCGACCTGCCTGACGACGTGCGCAGCGCGCTCGAGTCGGCAGTGAAGGAAGCAGTCGATTCGGAGGCGTACCAGGAGTTCCAGAAGAACTCCGGGAACCTCGTCGTCTACCGCGATGCCGACGAGTTCGCGACGTTCGTCGACGAACAGTTCTCGGAATTCCAGGAGCTTCTCGGCTGAGAACCCCACCTCCCGGAGGAAGGACCAAGATGAGCAGCACAGAGCCCATCCCCGAGGCGGGAGACCTCGACGCGCTGAAGGCAGCCGACGAGGGGGCCGCCGCGCCCGGTAAGCCCTCAGCATCTCGACGGCTCGAGCTCGTTACCGCGATCGGCGCCTGCGCGGTATTCGCCATCGCCCTCTACCTCGCGCGCTCCATCCCCATCCGGATGGAGGCCACGCCGGGGCAGATCGACGCCCGCTTCTGGCCCACCACCCTGGCGGTCATCGGCCTGCTGTTCTCCCTGGCGCGGCTGGTCGTCTCCCTCGCCTCCGCTCCGGAGAGCCGTGAGGACCTGGATCCTCGGCAGGCGGGCGGGCTGACGAAGGTTTTCTACACCCTTCTGGCCACGGTACTGTTCATCGCCCTATGGTCCGTGGGGGACGTCGTCCTCGCCGGATACCGAATCCAGATCTTCCCGGTCGCGATGGCGCTCTTCCTGGCGGTCTTGCTCGCACTGCACGGCGCTAGAGGCTGGAAGGCGTACGTCTTCTTCCCGATCCCACTGGCTGTCGGCACATTCCTGCTGTTCGGAACGCTGCTGAGGATCCCGCTATGAACACGATCTCCGAAGGGCTGCTGGCTCTCGGCTCATGGGAGGTCGCCCTGTGCATGCTTCTGGGCCTCGGGCTCGGCCTGCTCGTCGGGGCTTTCCCGGGCGTCACCGCCACCATGGCGGTGGCTCTGGCGTCCGGATTCACCCTCACACTCGATC
>JAAZLF010000274.1 GCA_012799425.1 Actinomycetales bacterium
GTTGCCGACCCCGGCCGGGTCAGGCGCCGGGTTCGCGGGGTCCTGTGGTGCCGCGCGGCACGAGGCGCACGGGCAAGGATCCCTCGACGGGGGTGCGGTGCGCGGAGGGGTTCTCGATGCGCCGCACGAGCCGCTCGACGGCCGCGCGGCCCTGGGCGCGCTTGGGGCTGACGACGGTGGTGAGCCCGCCCCCGACCAGGCGCGAGAGCTGGATGTCGTCGTGGCCCATCACCGAGAGCTGGCCGGGCACCCGGACCCCGGCCCGCAGCGCGGAGACCAGGAAGCCGAAGGCGACCAGGTCGTTGTAGCAGATCACGGCGTGGGGCAGGGTGTCGCGGAGCTCCTCGAAGGCCTTCTCGCCGCCGGAGGCGGTGGGCGGGACGGGGCCGTGCCGCTGCACCTGGAGGCCGTGCTGGCGCGCGGAGATGCGGGCGGCGCGCCACCGCTCCCCATCGGACCAGGAGTTCACGGGTCCGGCGATGTAGGTGACCGTGCGGGACCCGTTCTCGGCGAGGTGCGCCATCGCCTGGCCCATGCCGTGCTCGTAGTCCGGGGTGACGGAGTCCAGGCCCGCCACGCGCCGGTTCAGGACCACCAGCGGGATGCGCTTGGTGAGGTGGTTGAGGGCGGCGTCGGAGAGGCGGGTGCCGGCCAGCACGATGCCGTCGACCACGTTGACGGCGCTCTCGAGGCTCGAGCGCTCGCGGTCCTCGTCCTCGACGGTGTCGAGCAGCAGGAGCAGGAACTCCTGTTCGTGGGCTGCGCCCTGCATGCCGGAGACGAGTTCGGCGAAGTAGGGGTTGGTGAGGTCGGGGACCTCGATGCCGAGGCGGTGGTGACGCTGCCCGCGCTCCTGCGCGGCGGGGGCGGCGGTGCGGTAGCCGAGCTGCTTGGCGGCGGCCATCACGGTGGCGTGGGTGGCGGCGCTGACGCGGCCGGGGCGGGAGAAGGCGCGGGAGACGGTGGACGGGGCGACACCTGCGGTCTTGGCGACGTCGTAGATCGTCACGCGCTTGTCCGCCACCTGGCCGGCTCCGTCCTCGCCTGCTCGGCGCTGCTCGTCGAATGGGGCGCCGGCAGGGCCGTCCGCGCCCGCTCCATCGGGGACGATCGTACCCCGCCTCAGGGCAACCGGTGGCAACCCTGCAGGTGCGACGGCGCTGCCAGGTGGTGACGGGCGCGGCGCCCGGCGCTCAGGCTCGCCGGGCGAAGATCGGATTCGAATAGAACCAGAGATCCTCCCAGGGATCCACCTCGCCGACCACATCGAGCGCCGGGCCCGCGGGGTCGACCTCGGCCCCGTGGAACCCGGGCTGGCTGCGCTTGCCGTCCGTGCCGCGGATCCGCAGGTAGGCATCGTGCTCGAGGGTGAAGGTGTGCGTGAGCTCGATCGTGCCCTCCTGGTCGGTGGTGTCCCAGGACCGCACCACCCGGGTCTGCGGCGCGCGCATGGTGTCGGGCTCTTCGGCGGGGCCGGTGACCGTGCCCAGGATCAGGTCCACCCGGGCCAGTCGCGGGAGCAGCCCGGCGTGGTTCACCTGATCGGCGGTCCGGAGGCTGATGGTCAGCTCGACCTCGGTCGATCCCGTCACCTCGAGGGTGTGCCCCATGCCCACCGGGAACCGGCTGCCGCGGTGACCCGCCACCTGCAGGGTCATGTCCAGCGAAGCGATGAGGTCCCCGAAGCACACCCACATGCGACCGGCTCGCATCGCGTCGATCACCCCGCGGTGGCTGACCTCCTCCACCCCGACCCAGGTCTTGTTGTAGGCACCGGGGGTGAAGGAGCTGTACTCGAGCACGGGCCGGCCCGCGTTCACGGGCGGCGGGTACACGCCGGTGGTGTCGAAGGTGTCACCGACCTCGTTGTAGGGGCGGTCGGAGTAGCCGGTCTGGTCCAGCTCGTCGACGGGGTTCTTCACCCAGTCGCCGCACCCCTGATGGCCGTCCGACGTGGTCGTGATCCACCACTTCCGGCCCTCGGACAGCAGGCTGTCCCACACCCCTCCGACCGTCGCGGTCATCCAGTCGAAGCCGCCCCAGGTGCGGTAGCTCTCCTCGGGGTAGCCCTCGAAGGAGTGCTCGCCCGGGCCGCCGTCGTAGAGCCCTCGGCCGCGCGCCATCCCTGCCGGGAGGGCCGCGGCCTGGTGTCCCGGGGCGCCCTCGAAGCCGATGACGATCTCCGGGGCGGCGTCCTGCCAGGCGCGCAGCTCCGCCGGGGAGTCGATGCCCTTGCGGGCGGGGTGATTGGGCAGCACGAGCGCGTCCTCGAGGCGTCCGGCGGCGACGGCCTCGCGCAGGAAGGTGAGGGCCTCGGCGGCCAGTGCTTCATGGGCGGGCGTGCCATCCCGAGCATCGACCACGTTGGCGTCATAGGTGTCGACGAACTCCTGCAGCACCTCGGCCTCGCCGTCGCCGGGCGCCATCATCAGCGTGGTGTGCTCACCGGCGGGGATGTTCCATTCCAGGCCGTTGAAGATCAGCAGCTCGCCGTCATAGCGCTCCCGGGCGGCGA
>JAAZLF010000275.1 GCA_012799425.1 Actinomycetales bacterium
ACAGGCTCACGAAGGGCGCCCAGGCGATCCACCAGGCCCAGAAGAACAGGGTCCAGTCCGCCATCCACTGATCTGCGGGGTAGCCGAGGTCGGCGGCCCCATCGGTGTAGGCGAAGGTGTTCATCATCATCCCCGGGAACCGGGAGAAGAAGTCACCGATGTTCTGGACCAGCGAGTTCAGCAGCTGGTGGGTCTGCCCGGAGAAGAGCACCCACAGCATCAGCACCACGGCCAGCACCACGTTCAGCTCGGAGAGCCGGCGAATGCCCTTGTCCACGCCGGAGACGGTCGACAGCACGGTGATGAACACCGCCAGCGCCATCAGCGCGATCTGCACGGAGATCGAGGTGGGGATGCCGAACAGCGAGGCGAGCCCGTAGTTCAGGAACACCACACCGATGCCGAGCGACACCGAGATGCCGAAGATCGTGCCGATGGTCGCGCCGATCTCGGCGGCATGACCCACGGCGCCGTGGATGCGACGGCCGAAGATCGGGGCCAGCGCGGAGCGGATCGACAGCGGCAGGTGGTAGCGGTAGGCGAACAGGCCGAAGGCCATGCCCATCAGCGCATACATCGCCCAGCCGGGGATGCCGTAATGGAAGATCGTCCAGATGGGCGCCATCCGCGCGGCCTCATCGGAGCCCGCCGGGACGTCGGGCGGGGTGAGCACGTTGGTGGCGGGGCCCGAGATCCCGAAGAACATCAGGTCCACGCCGATGCCGGCGGCGAACAGCATCGCCGCCCAGGTGAACAGGTTGTACTTGGGCAGCGAATGGTCCGGGCCCATCTTCGTGCCGCCCACCTTGGAGAAGGCGACGATCAGCACGAACACCACCACGATGGTGGCGGTCAGGACGTAGTACCAGCCGAAGTTCTTGGCCACCCAGGCCATCGAGCCGAAGATGACCGTCTCGGCGGTGCTGGGCCAGATGGCCGCGAACAGCACGAAGGCCACGATGATCACCGAGGTGCCGAGGAAGACGGGCCAGTTCACCTTGGAATGACCACGGGTCTTCGCGGCGCCGGGCCCGGGCGCAGACCCGACGGTTCCCGCGTCGGGATCTCTTCCGCGGTCGAGACGATCTGCGGGACGAGGAGTGGCGGCCTCAGCCATCACGGTCCTTTCGGTCTGGGGAGGACCGGGCACCACCAGCCGCAGGGGCTGCTGTGCCCGGCGGTGGGATGCGCACCCGATGGCCGGAGTTCCGGCTCGAGCCATGGGGCCGCCGATGACCATATTGTCGTACAGCCCGAGGATCCAGTGGAGGGAACGCAGAGGTGACTGACCGGTCATCTGCGGGGGTGCTCTCGAGCCCGCAGCGGGCGGGGCGTCCGCGACCCACGCGGTGCCCGGTGCCGCTACGCCGAGACGTCCCTCCGGCGGGGCTCGTGATGAACGCAGCGACGGCTCCCCGCCGCCGCGGGGCTCACGGCTGCGCCGTGTGCGCGGGCTCCGGGGGCAGCGGACGCGACCCGCGCAGGAAGCAGGCGCCGAGCAGCCCGGCCGCAGAGATCCCAGCGGCCACGAGGAAGGCCACGTTCACACCGTGGATCGCTCCGGCCTGCCCGTACTCCTGAGGATCGCGGGCGGCGGCGGTCATCACCGTCACCAGCACGCCGGTGCCGACGGACGCGGCGACCTGGCGCATCGTGTTGTTCACGGCGGCACCGTGCGGCACCATCCGCGGGGCGAGCTGATTGAGGGCGGCGGTGGTCACCGGCATGATCACCATCGCGGTGCCCAGCATCCGCACCGCGTTGACGATCGCGATGTACGCGAAGGTCGTGTCCGGGCTCAGGCGGGCCAGCAGCAGGCTGGTGACGGTCAGCAGGGCGAAACCGGTGATCGCGAGCGCCGACGCGCCGAAGCGGTCGAAGACGCGGCCGGTCACCGGAGACATCAGGCCCATGACCACCGCGCCGGGCAGCAGCACCAGCCCGGACTCCAGGGCGCTGAAGTCGCTCATGTTCTGCATATACAGCGGGATCATCAGCATCCCGCCGATCATCGCCATGAACACCAGCATGCCCAGCACGGTGCCGAGCGTGAACATGCGGTTGCCGAGCACCCGCAGCTCGAGCAGCGGATCCTCCAGGCGCAGCTGACGGCGCACGAACCACACCAGCGTCACCACGCCCACGATGAGCGGGGCCAGCACCTGCAGGCTGACCCACCCCGCGTTCCCGGCGTTGCTGAACCCGAACAGGAGCCCCCCGAAGGCGAAGGTCGACAGGATCAGCGAAGGGATGTCCAGCCGCGGATCCGTCTGCTCCGTGACGTTCTTCAGCGTGAGATGCGCGAACAGCAGCGCGCCGAGCGCGATCGGCAGCATCATCACGAACAGCACCCGCCACGACCAGTGGTCCACGATGAAGCCCGAGAGGGTGGGCCCGATCGCGGGGGCGAAGGAGATCACCAGCCCGAAGGTGCCCATCGCGGTGCCGCGCTTATGGATGGGGAAGATCGCGAACAGGATCGTCTGCATGAGCGGCATGATCATCCCGCCGCTGGCGGCCTGGACCACGCGGCCCAGCAGCAGCACCCAGTACTCCGGTGCGGCGGCGCAGATGACGGTCCCGACCGCGAAGATGCCCATCGCGGCGAAGAACATCGTGCGCGTGGTGAACTTCTGGATCAGATACGCCGTGGCCGGGATCATGATGCCGTTGACCAGCATGAACAGTGTCGTCACCCACTGCGCGGTGTTCGCGGAGATGCCGAAGTCGTCCATGAAGGCGGGCAGGGCGGTGTTCAGCAGGGTCTGGTTGAGGATGATCACGAACGCGCCCGCGAGCAGCACCGCCATCACGATCGCGCGGCCGCGCCGGTCCTCGACGTGTCGGTCAGGGCCGGGGCGGTGCCCGCCCGATGCTGCTCCGCTGGGCTCGTCGGCCACTGGCATCCTCTCTGGGGTCTTCATGTCTCCCTGCACGGTAGGCGGAAGGTGCATCGACTGCAATATTCTTGGTGGCGGTGTGATCTGTCGATCTCCTGCGAAGGGCGCGGGGGCCTAGGATCGCAGGGTGCTCCGGTCCCGACTCTCTGTGCAGAACCTGTCCCCGGGCTACTTCGCCCTCGTGATGGCGACAGGCATCCTCTCGCTCGCCTCCTCGCAGCGGGGCTGGGGCTCGCTGTCCGTGGTGCTGCTGACGCTGAGCGCGCTCGCCTACGCCGTGCTCCTGGTGGCGAGCCTCCGGCGGGCGCTGGCCCATCGCGAGGCGTTCGCGACCGAC
>JAAZLF010000276.1 GCA_012799425.1 Actinomycetales bacterium
CGTCGTGGGGGACGATGAGCTCCGGATCCACGGCTCGACGATGAGCCGGTGAGGCGCGCAGGAGGCACGCGATGACCATCAGCACCTTCGACATGTTCACGATCGGCATCGGACCGTCGAGCTCGCACACCGTCGGACCGATGCGTGCCGCAGGGCTGTTCGCGCGCGAGATCCTCGCCGATCCCGAGCTGGGGCCGCAGGTCGCTGACGTCTCCGTCCACCTCTACGGCTCGCTCGCCGCCACCGCGCTGGGCCACGGGACCCTGGACGCTGTCGTGATGGGGCTCGAAGGGGCCGACCCCGAGACGGTGGATCCGGTCGCGGGGCGGGAACGGGTCGGGCAGATCGAGGCCGAGGGCGGACTGCTGCTCGACGGCACGCTGCCGGTGAGCCTGCGACCCTCCACCATCGTGAGCCACCCGCTGACGTTCCTGCCCCAGCACTCCAACGGGATGACCTTCATCGCGCTGGACGCGCAGGGTGAGGAGCTGAAGCGCCGGCCGATGTTCTCCGTCGGCGGCGGATTCGTCGTCGACGAGGCCGATATGGACCGTTCGATCGCCGAGGTCGCCGGCGAGGACGAGGGCCACAGCATCTTCACGACCGGGGACGAGCTGCTGAGGGTGTGCGAGGACCGCGGCATCTCGATCTCGGAGGCGATGATGATGCGGGAGCGGCAGTGGCGCGGCGACGAGGAGATCCGCCGCGGTCTGCTCACCATCCGGCGCGCGATGGAGGACTGCATCGAGCGCGGCACGCACACCGGCGGGACCCTTCCCGGCGGGCTCGAGGTCAGGCGGCGCGCCGCCTCCTGGTACGACTCGTTGAGCGTCGAGGACCCCGTGCGCCTGCCGATGAACGCCTTCGAGTGGGTCTCCCTCGCGGCGCTGGCTGTCAACGAGGAGAACGCCGCGGGAGGGCGAGTCGTCACCGCGCCCACGAACGGTGCCGCCGGCATCATCCCGGCGGTGCTGTTCTTCGCCACGACCTACATCGAGGGTGTCGACCCCGACGAGATCGCGGTCCGCTTCCTGCTCACCGCCGGGGCGATCGGCTCCCTGTACAAGGAGCACGCCTCGATCTCCGGCGCAGAGGTCGGATGCCAGGGGGAGGTCGGCTCGGCCTGCTCCATGGCAGCCGCGGCACTGTGCGAGGCGATGGGCGGCAAGCCTGCCCAGGTGGAGAACGCCGCCGAGATAGCGATGGAGCACAACCTCGGGCTGACCTGTGACCCCATCGGCGGTCTGGTGCAGATCCCGTGCATCGAGCGCAATGCGATGGCAGCGGTCAAGGCGATCACCGCAGCGCGCTTCGCGCTGCGCGGCACCGGAGAGCACTTCGTCTCCCTGGACACCGTCATCGAGACCATGCGCCAGACGGGCAGGGACATGCACGAGCGCTACAAGGAGACCGCGATGGGCGGGCTCGCCGTCACCGCGGTCCCGGTCAGCGTGCCGGACTGCTGAGAAGCACCTCGCGCGGCACCGCCGCCGCGCCCAGGTGGTCGCGCACCAGAGCTCGCAGCTCCTGGGCTCTCGGGGGAGCCCCGGCCGACGGCTCGAGCGTGACCTCCGCGATCGTCCTGACACCGAAGCGCTCGTCGGGCACCACGGCCACGTGCGCCTCGCGCACCGCTTCGTGGGTGCTCAGCACGTGCGCGACGGCGCTGGGATCGTGGAGCATGCCGCCGGAGAGGAGCATGCCGTCCGCACGGCCGAGGACACGCACGAGCCCTGCAGAGACCTCCCCTCGATCAGTGACGAGCTCGCGGCCTGCGGTGAACGGGGTGCGGGCATGCAGCAGTCCGTCGGCTTCACGCAGTCTCACCCCGCGCAGGGGCCTGCCGTCGACCGTCAGCGAGCCGGTCTCGGTGGTGCCGTAGACGTCGTGCACACGGGCTCGGAAGTGGCGGGCGAGGTCCGCACGGAGGCTCGGCGCGAGCACGTCGGAGCCGGAGACCACGCGCGCGATGCGCAGCGGCCGCCCCCGACCGAGCGCACGATCCGCCTCCAGGAGATCCAGCAGATGCACGGGGACGCCGGTGAGCAGGTCGGGCGAGCTGCGATGCAGCAGCTCCACCCGTGAGGGTGCCGGCAGATGGCTGAGATCCACCAGCGGGGCGCCGACCGCGAGGGAGCCCAGGGCGACCAGCAGTCCGTGCCCGTGGACCCCGGGGGCGGCACTGGCGATCCTCCGCCCGGGGCGCAGCCCGATGCGTCGCCCGAGGTCGACGAGGGTCGACAGCTGGGCGGCAGAGAGCGGTCCACGGCGCTGGAGGCGGGGACCGCCGGTGCTGCCGCTCGAGCGCAGCTCGAGGTTGCCATCACCGGCCAGGGCCGTCACCAGCACCTGTCGCGCAGGGGCGGACGGGGGCAGGGCGCCGAGACCGTTCGACGACCCCGGGCGGCGGTATCCGCTGCGGTACAGATCCACGAGATCGAGAAGCTCTCCTGCGGTCAGCTCGCCATGGCGATCCAGGAGCACGGTGGAGCGAGGACGCAGGGCGACGCGGGCGCGCAGAGCGGTCGAGGCCTGCAGGAGCTTCATGGTCGCGGGCCCTTATCGCGCACGGGGCGGGACGCGGACGCGCCGCCGCGGCTCACCGTGCCCCGTGCAGCGAACCGGCGAGCCAGCTCGCCGGCGCGTCCCGCCGCGGACGCGGCAAGGGCAGGAGCGGCCTGGGAGAGGACCGCACCGGCCCGTGCCCAGGGCGGCGAGAGCAGGCTGCGGCGCGCATCCAGCGCATGGAGGATGCGCTGCGCCGCCCGGTCCGGGCAGAGCGCCCCGCGCGGGGCACTGCCGTAGGTCGGTGCTGCCATGGCGGTCGCGACCAGCGGGAGCTCCACGATGGCGATGCGCACACCGCGCCGAGCGGACTGGGGCCGCACCGCCCGCAGCCATGCGTCCAGCCCGGCCTTGGAGGCGCCATAGGCGGCCCAGCCCGGGGTCGGGATCCGTGCGGAGGCACTGGTGACGGCGACGATGCGCCCGCCGCCCGCGACGCTCATCGCTTCCAGCATCGCCAGCAGCAGGGTGGCCGGGCCCAGCATGTTCACGCCTGTCAGCCGAACCAGGTCGTGGGGCCGGCCGAAGCTCTCCTCGAGGCTGCGGCGGATCGAGTGGCCCGCCAGGGAGATCACTGCGGCCGGGGCACCGTGCTCTCGCAGCACCGTGCGGGAGAACCGAGTGACTGCCTCCTGATCCCTCAGGTCGCAGGGCAGCTCATCGGCTCCTCCGCCGAGGGTGCGCACTTCCTGGACCAACGCCCGCAGGCGGTCCTCGTCGCGGGCGGTCAGCAGCAGGTGCTCACCGCGCTCGGCCAGGCGTCGGCAGACTGCTCGCCCGACCCCGCCGGTCGCGCCGGTGACCAGGATCATCGCCGGCCGCCGGCGAAGCTCACCAGGATCCCCGCTGGTAGGCACCGGGGTACAGGGAGGCATCGCGCACTCCGAGCTCGTGCGCCGCACGCTGGGGCCAGGCCGGCTCGCGCAATGCGGCGCGGCCCACCGCCACGAAATCCGCATCGCCCCGGTCCAGCACGGCCTGGGCCCCGGCGGGGTCGGTGATCAGCCCGACGGCGGATACCGGCATCGATACGGCGTCGCGCAGGGTGCGGGCGAAGCCCACCTGGTACTCGGGGCCGACGGCGATGTCCGCGATGACGGCTCCGCCGGTGGAGACGTGCAGGGCGTCGACCCCCACCCGCTCGAGGTCCCGCGCGAGCTCGACGGACTGCTCGATGTCCCATCCGCCGTCGATCCAGTCCGTGGCGCTGATGCGCACGATCAGCGGACTCTCGGCCGGCCACCGCTCCCGCACGGCCGAGGCGATCTCCAGGGCGAGCCGGCGCCGTCCGGGCCCGTCCCCGCCGTACTCGTCAGTGCGTGAGTTCACGAGCGGTGAGAGGAACTCATGGACAAGGTAGCCGTGCGCGAAGTGGAGCTCGAGGGCATCGAACCCGGCCTGCTCGGCGCGACCGGCCGCGGCGACGAAATCTTCGACCACGAGCCGGATCTGCTCCCGGCTGAGCGCGTCCGGGGCGTCGAGCCCCGGGAACGGATCCGCAGTGGGACCGACGGTGCGCCAGCCCGAGGCGAACTCCGGCACCGTGCCGCGACGCTGCCGGAAACGGGGCAGGGCGGGCCAGGTCGAGGCCTTCCGGCCGGCGTGGGCGAGCTGGACCGCGACCGGGGCGCCCTGCTGCTGGCAGAACCCGGTGATCCGCCGCCAGGCCTGGACCTGCTGGTCGTTCCACAGGCCCGTGTCCCGAGGACTGATACGGCCCTCGGGGCTCACCGCCGTGGCCTCGGTGATGAGCAGACCGAACCCGCCGGTTGCGCGTGCACCCAGGTGCACCAGGTGCCAGTCGGTGGGGACGCCGTCCTCAGCCTCGACCATGTACTGGCACATGGGGGCGAGCCAGATGCGGTTGCGCAGCTCGAGGGAGCGCAGCCGTGACGAGGCCAGGAGCGCCGGGGCAGCGGCGGCGGGTTCGGAGCGCATGGTTCCCTACGTTAGCCGCACCGTCTGCGAGTTCGCCTCCCTGCCCGGACAGGGGGCCGGTCGCAGAGGCGTCACGGACAACACGGTGCTCGCAGCGCCCATGCCGTTGACCCCGACGGCGAGAACATCGAGATCCACCCGCGCCCTGGGCGGTGACCCGTCAGTCGGGGCCTCGCGGAGGACGGCCCCTGCCCGAGGACTGTGAACGGTGCGCGTGACGTGGGTCTCCTGCGATACGGTGTGCAGGTCCGTACGCCCCGGCAGTCCGGGGCCCCGTGAAGCAGGAGTGTTGATGTCTGACGACGCGAAGACCGGGATCGAGAACCTCTCGCAGGAGACCCGCACCTTCTCCCCGCCCACCGAGTTCGTGCAGAACTCCGTCGGCCGGCCTTCCCTCTATCAGGAGGCGGAGCGGGATCGACTCGCGTTCTGGCGCTCCCGGGCGAGCCTGCTGAGCTGGGAGACCCCGTTCACCGAGACGCTCGACTGGTCGAACCCGCCCTTCGCACGCTGGTTCGCCGACGGCACGCTGAACGTCGCCTACAACTGTGTGGACCGCCACGTCGAGTCCGGGCATGGTGCGCAGGTCGCCCTGCTGGCCGAGTACGAGGACGGCTCCGATGCCGCGTTCACCTACGCGGACGTCAAGGACGAGATCTCCAAGATGGCCAACGTCCTGACCGACATGGGCGTCAAGACCGGAGACCGGGTCGCGATCTACCTGCCGATGGTCCCCGAAGCCGTCTTCGCGATGCTCGCCTGCGCACGTATCGGTGCACCGCACTCGGTGGTGTTCGGCGGCTTCAGCGCCGAGGCGCTGCGCTCGCGCATCGAGGACGCGGAGGCACGGGTGGTCATCACCGCCGACGGCCAGAACCGTCGCGGCAAGCAGCTCCCGCTCAAGCCCGCGGTGGACGAGGCGCTCGCCGGCGGCGGCGCCTCCGTCGAGAAGGTCCTCGTGGTGCGTCGCACCGGGGGCGACGTCGAATGGACCGAGGGTCGTGACGTGTGGTGGCACGAGGCACGTGAGAGCGCCTCCGCCGAGCACACGCCGGTCCCGGTGGAGGCGGAGCATCCGCTGTTCATCCTGTACACCTCCGGCACGACCGGGAAGCCCAAGGGCATCGTGCACACCACCGGCGGCTATCTCACCCAGGCGGCGTACACCCACCGCAACGTCTTCGACCTCAAGCCCGCCACAGACGTCTACTGGTGCACCGCGGACGTCGGCTGGGTCACCGGCCACACCTATGTCGTCTACGGCCCGATGGCCAACCGGGCCACCCAGGTCATCTACGAGGGCACGCCCGACACCCCGCACCAGGGCCGCTGGTGGGAGATCATCGAGAAGCACAAGGTCTCGCTGTTCTACTCCTCGCCCACCGCGATCCGCACCGCGATGAAGTGGGGCGAGGACATCCCCGCCAAGTTCGACCTGTCCTCGCTGCGCCTGCTCGGCAGCGTCGGCGAGGCCATCAACCCCGAGGCCTGGATGTGGTACCGCCGGGTCATCGGCGGCGACCGCTGCCCGATCGTGGACACCTGGTGGCAGACGGAGACCGGCGGCATCATGATCTCTCCGCTGCCGGGCGTGACCGCGACCAAGCCGGGCTCGGCGCAGCAGCCCGTCCCGGGCATCAGCGCCGATGTCCGCAACGACGAGGGCGAGTCCGTCGCGAGCGGCGAGGGCGGGTATCTCGTGCTCGACGAGCCCTGGCCGGGTATGCTGCGCGGCATCTGGGGCGACCCCGAGCGCTTCAAGGAGACCTACTGGTCGCGCTTCGAGGGCATGTACTTCGCCGGCGACGGTGCCAAGCGCGATGAGGACGGCGACATCTGGATCCTCGGTCGCGTGGACGACGTCATGAACGTCTCCGGGCACCGACTGTCCACCATGGAGATCGAGTCCGCGCTGGTCAGTCATGACTGGGTGGCCGAGGCGGCCGTGGTCGGCGCGAACGACGAGACCACCGGCCAGGCTCCGGTCGCCTTCGTCATCCTCCGTTCCGGCAATGAGGACGCGATCGCCGCCGACGGCGGCCAGGAGGCGGTGCCGGAGATGCTCCGCGCACACGTGGGCCGAGAGATCGGACCGATCGCCAAGCCGAAGAAGGTCCTGGTGGTCTCCGAGCTGCCCAAGACCCGCTCCGGCAAGATCATGCGCCGACTGCTGCGGGACGTCGCCGAGAACCGTCAGGTGGGCGACACCCAGACCCTGGCCGACGCCTCCGTGATGGATCTGATCCAGAAGGGCCTCACCAGCAAGGACTGAGCCTACGACCCGGCATCTGACCGGGCACGGGACAGGAACAGGGCGGGTTCCCGGTCGATCGACCGGGCACCCGCCCTGTGCTCATCCTGCGCCCGGGGACGGCCCCGGCGCGATGGGGTCAGCTGGCGCCGCTGATGCCCTGCTGGATGCGGTCCATCACGGAGGCATCGGCGAGGGTCTGGGTGTCGCCCACCTCGCGGTTCTCGGCGACGTCCCGCAGCAGGCGACGCATGATCTTGCCGGAGCGGGCCTTGGGCAGCTCGGTGACCAGCAGGACCTTCTTCGGCTTCGCGATCGGGCCGATCTCGCGGCCCACGTGGGCGCGCAGCAGCTCGGGGACCTTCTCCTCGCCGCCGACCTCGGCGATCGCGTCCTCGTTCCCGCCGCGCAGGATCACGAACGCCACCGGGGACTGACCGGTGGTCGCATCGTTCGCGCCCACCACGGCGGCCTCGGCGACCCAGTCGTGGCTGACCAGGGCGGATTCGATCTCCATGGTCGACAGGCGGTGCCCGGAGACGTTCATGACGTCGTCCACGCGGCCCAGCAGCCAGATGTCGCCGTCCTCGTCCCGCTTGGCGCCGTCACCGGCGAAGTACAGGCCCTCGAAGCGCGACCAGTAAGTCTCCTTGAAGCGCTCCGGGTCGCCCCAGATGCCGCGCAGCATGCCGGGCCACGGCTCGTCGAGCACGAGGTAGCCACCCTCGCCGTCGGCCACCGGCTCCCCGGCGTCGTTGACGACGTCGGCGCTGATCCCGGGC
>JAAZLF010000277.1 GCA_012799425.1 Actinomycetales bacterium
GACCTCCTCGGCCAGCCACTGCTCGAGGTGCTCCTGGTGCGGCGCGATCAGCCGCTCCTGGATGAACCTGCCCTGGGTCATACCGAGACGGCTGCGTTCCTCGCGGTCGTACACGATCCCCGTGTCCGCGTGGTCGGTGCTGCCCAGGCTCGGCCGGTACACCTCCCCGGCGCTCTCGCGGGCGTTGTAGATCTCGGGGCGATAGATCCGCTGGAAGGTCTCCATCGTGGCGATCGTGCCGATGAGCGCCAGGTCGGAGTGATCGGCGAGCAGATCGCCCTCGAAGTAGAACGCCAGCGGGGCGACGGCGCCGCGGGGCTTGAAGCACCGCACCTGCAGCCCCATCCGGGCGAAGTAGAGATCGGTGAGGGAGGAGCCGTCGGCCTCGTACTCGTCGCCGAGCACCGGATGCGGCGCGCCGATGCGGCGATAAGTCCGGCTGGTGGAGACGCTGATGCAGACCACGGGCGGGCCGGCGAAGCGCTCGCGATAGGCGTCCGAGGAGAGGAAACGGCGGAAGAGCCTGCCGTGCAGCACGCCGAAGTCCTCCGGCACGCCGCCGCCGGATCCCGCGTTGTCCGCGGCCTGCTGATGGGCGGGCAGGCGCACGCTGAAGTCGTGGTCCCGCACGTAGGAGGAGAAGTTGTTCCCGGTGATCCCCGGCAGGTGCTCGCCGGTCTCGCGGTCCAGGATCCGCACGTCGAGCATCTCGATCAGCGGGAGCCCCGCACCGCCGTCGGCGGGTTCCGCTCCTTCGCCCAGGTGCAGGTCCGCCGAGACGATGTCGAGCTCCACGGCGTAGCGGTCCCCGCCGCCCGCGAGCTCGTTCGCGCGCTCGTCGATCATGCGCAGGGCGCGGCGGAGGTTCTCGCGGCGATGCTCCCCGCGGGCGAGGTTGGCGAAGTTCGTGGTGATCCGCGAGCCGCTCGAGGGGACGTAGTCCTCGTCGAAGCGGGTCGTGCGGATGCTGAAGGAGAAGTCGGTCGTCATCATGCCCCCGGTCGTCGTGGTGGGGGCGAGCGTACGCAGGACCACCCGCCATAGATCCATCACGACACTTAAGGGCTCTTCATAGGTGCTGCCTATGGTGGCGGATCGGTCCTGACGTCGGGGCGGTCGTCATGGCGGGGAAGGCCCCGATCGCAGGGGCTCCGGCGGCGGTGGAGCGGCCGCTACGACAGCGGCTCGACGCCGAAGCTCGAGACCACCTCGCGCATCTCGGCGACGAACCGCTCCGCCTGACCGGTCAGCGGCGCGGAGGCATGCCCGATCCAGCCGATCTCGATGCGCTCGTCCACCTCGAGCGGCACGGCCACGATGGACGGGTCCAGGTCGTCGGAGACGATGCCGGTGGAGATCGTGTAGCCGTCCAGCCCGATCATCAGGTTGAAGATCGTGGCCCGATCGCTGACCCGGATGTCCTGCGCGGCCGAGCGCGTGGAGAGGATCTCCTCAGCGAAGTAGAAGGAGTTGTCGGTCCCCTGGTCGAAGGTGAGCCGGGGCAGGCCCTCGAGGTCCTCGAGGGTGACCCGTCGGCGCGAGGCCAGCGGGTTCGTGCGGGCGACGAAGATGTGCGGGCTCGCCAGGAACAGCGGCGTGAAGACGAGCTCGGAGTCGCGCAGCAGCTTGTCGATGACCTTGCGGTTGAAGTCGCTGCGGTAGAGGACGCCGAGCTCGCTGCGCAGCGTCCGCACGACCTCGATGATCTCCGCGGTGCGGGTCTCGCGCAGCGTGAACGCATACTCCGCCACCTTCGAGGCCTTCACCATCCGCACGAACGCCTCGACCACGAAGGAGTAGTGCTGCGCGGAGACCGCCAGCAGGCGGCGGGCCGGTGGGCGTCCCAGATAGCGGTGCTCGAGCAGCTCGGCCTGCTCGACCACCTGACGGGCGTAGCCGAGGAACTCGATGCCGTCCTCGGTGAGGGCCGCGCCGCGCACGGAGCGGCGCAGCAGGACGCGCCCCACCCGGCGTTCGAGGTCCTTCATCGCCGCGGACATCGTCGGCTGGGACACCTGGAGCAGGTCCGCCGCCGCGGTGATCGACCCCTCCGCGGCGACCTCGACGAAGTAGCGCAGCTGCTGCAGTGTGATCCCGTGCGCCGTCCCGACGCCCCCGTGTGCCATCGGTGCAGGTTAGCTCACCGTGCGCCGGGGGCGGGCTCGGGAGTGCGCGGCCCAGCCTCTACACTGGTGCAGTCCGACCGACCAAGGGGAAGCGCTTCGTGTTCAACAACCTCTCCGATCGCATCACAGCGTCGCTGAAGGGTCTGCGCGGCCACGGCCGCCTGTCCGAGGCGGACGTCGACAAGACGATCCGCGAGATCCGCCGTGCCCTCCTCGATGCCGACGTCGCCGTCTCCGTCGTGCGCGAGTTCACCGGCCGGGTCCGCGAGCGCGCCCTGGGCGAAGAGGTCTCCAAGGCCCTCAATCCCGCCCAGCAGGTCGTCAAGATCGTCAACGACGAGCTGGTCGAGGTGCTCGGCGGTGCGACCGGCGAGCTCCACTTCGCCAAGAACCCGCCCACGGTCATCATGCTCGCCGGCCTCCAGGGCGCCGGCAAGACGACGTTGGCCGGCAAGCTCGCCAAGTGGATGAAGTCCGAGGGGCACACCCCGCTGCTGGTCGCCGCCGACCTCCAGCGCCCCAACGCCGTCAACCAGCTCCAGATCGTGGGCGAGCGCGCCGGCGTGCCGGTGTTCGCCCCCGAGCCCGGCAACGGCGTGGGCGACCCCGTGCTGGTGGCGATGAACGGGGTCTCCACCGCCCAGTTCCAGCAGCACGACGTGGTCATCGTCGACACCGCCGGTCGTCTCGGCATCGACGAGGAGATGATGGAGCAGGCGCGGAACATCCGCGATGCCGTCAACCCCGACGAGACCCTCTTCGTGGTCGACGCGATGATCGGCCAGGACGCCGCCCGGGTTGCCGAGGCCTTCCGCGACGGCGTCGGCTTCACCGGCGTGGTGCTCTCCAAGCTCGACGGCGATGCCCGCGGTGGTGCGGCGCTCTCGATCACCGGCGTCACCCAGCGCCCGATCCTGTTCGCCTCCACCGGCGAGAGCCTCGACGAGTTCGAGCGCTTCCACCCGGATCGCATGGCGAACCGCATCCTCGACATGGGCGACGTGCTCACCCTGATCGAGCAGGCGGAGAAGGCCTTCGACCAGGAGGAGGCCGAGAAGGCCGCCGCGAAGCTGGCCTCCGGCGAGGACTTCACCCTCGACGACTTCCTCAGCCAGATGCAGCAGCTCAAGAACATGGGCAGCATCAAGAAGATGCTCGGCATGCTGCCGAACATGGGGCAGTACCGCGAGGCGCTCGAGAACTTCGACGAGGGCGAGATCGGCAAGGTCGAGGCGATCATCCGCTCGATGACGCCCGAGGAGCGCAGCAACCCCAAGATCATCAACGGCTCGCGCCGCAACCGCATCGCCAACGGCTCCGGCACCACGGTCCAGCAGATCAACCAGCTGCTCGAGCGGTTCAAGCAGGCGCAGCAGATGATGAAGAGCATGGGTCAGGGCATGGGCGGCGGAGGGATGCCCGGAATGCCCGGCGGGCCCGGCATGGGCATGGGCAAGAAGTCCCGCGGGCGCCAGGCGCCCCAGAAGAAGGTCAAGAAGTCCAAGTCGAAGAACCCCGCCAAGGCCGCGCGAGAGCAGGCCGAGGCCGCGAAGAAGGCTGCGGGCGGCGCCGGCGGCTCGGCGTTCGGCGGCGGTGGCCAGCAGGCCGGCCAGCCGGACCTCGCCGACTTCGACCCCAGCCAGCTCCCGCCGGAGATGCAGAAGCTCCTCGGCGGAAAGTGATCCCCCGGGGGGCCCCGGGAGACCGGTGAACGCTCTCGGCTACCCTCGGGATCATGAGCACCACAGAGGGCATGTCTCCAGTTCTGCATCTGCGCGGCCCTGTGCTGCTGGCCCCGGATCGTGAGCTCGCCGAGGCCTGGGTGGTGGACGGAAGGATCCACCACGAGCGCCCGGAGCCGCCGACCGGCGTCGAGGTGCACGTGCTCGACGGCTACGTGGTCCCAGGGCTCGCGGATCTGCACTGCCATCTCGGGATCACCGATGGGGGAGGCGGAGCCACGCTGGAGACCGCCCGGCAGCAGGCGCTGACCAACCGGGATACGGGCGTGCTGCTCATCCGTGACGCCGGCTCGATCATCGACAACTCGCCCCTGCAGAGCCAGAAGGATCTGCCGCGGCTGATCCGCTGTGGGCGCCACCTGGCCCGGACCCGGCGCTACCTGCCCGGATACGCCGATGAGGTCGAGCCCGAGGATCTCCCCGCCGCCGTCACGCGCCAGGCGCAGCGCGGCGACGGCTGGGTGAAGCTGGTGGGAGACTGGATCGATCGAGGTCTCGGAGACCTGTCGCCGTGCTGGGACGCCGAAGACTTCCACGCCGCGGCCCGTGCCGCGCACCGGGCGGGCGCCAGGATCACCACCCACACCTTCGACGAGAACACCCTGCCCCTGGCGCTCGAGGCAGGGTTCGACTGCCTCGAGCACGCCACGGGTCTCACCCATGAGACGATCGCCCGCACCGCCGCGGCGGGCATCCCGGTGGTGACCACACTGGTGAACGTCGGGGAGTTCGAGACCTACGCCGACCAGGGGGAGAGGAAGTTCCCCGACTACGCCGCTCACATGCGCCGTCTGCGTGCCGGACGCTACGACCGCACCCGCGATGCGCATGACGCCGGGATCCAGCTGCTGGCGGGCACCGACGCCGGGGGAGTGCTCGGCCACGGCATCATCCACGACGAACTGGACGAGCTCGCCCGCGCGGGGCTCGACGCGACCGCCATCCTCGACGCCGCGGCGTGGGCTCCGCGGCGCTTCCTGGGCGCGCCGGGCCTCGAGGACGGGGCACCGGCGGATCTGCTGATCGTCTCGCGCGATCCGCGCCAGGACCACACCGCTCTGCGGGAGCTCGATCACGTGGTGCTCGGAGGCCGGGCCGTCGCCTGAGCGGGGAGGAGCCGTGCCGCATGTGCCCCGGTGCACATGACGCCGGGTGGTGCACGGGGCCGGATCCCTGGCATACTCGTGCCCTGTATGCGCACGGGCCGGCCCTCTACCCGCTCGTGCACGACACCCCGAGAACCGTCAGCGCCCGCATCACCCCACAGGCTGCGGCGGGACTCACCCGAACATCCCTGAAGGAGAGTCCACCCACGTGGCTGTCAAGATCCGTCTGAAGCGCATGGGCAAGATCCGTGCACCGTTCTACCGCATCGTCGTCGCCGA
>JAAZLF010000278.1 GCA_012799425.1 Actinomycetales bacterium
GCGAGCTCGCCGTCGTTCGTCAGCAGCAGCAGACCCTCGGTCTCGTAGTCCAGGCGTCCCACGTGGTAAAGCCGCTGCGAGTAGTCCGCCGTGAACTCCGTGAGGTCCCGGCGCCCTTCCGGATCGCTCATCGCGGAGACGACATGGCGGGGCTTGTTCAGCACCACGGTCAGCTTGGTCTCGTCCAGCTGGAGCCGCCGACCGTCGACGTGGACGACCTGCGTGCTCGGATCGATCCGGATCCCCTGCTCCTGCACGATCTCACCGTCGATGCGCACCCGCCCGGCGCTGATGAGGGCCTCGCAGGCCCGCCGGGAACCGAATCCGGCGCGTGCGAGCACCTTCTGCAGCCGCTCGCCGTCCTCGCGATGCAGCTCAGGGCGGTCCTCCCCTGCCGTGCCCGAAGGGCCGACGGGGCTTCCCGATCCGTCGCGCAGGCGCACCTGCTTGGGAGGGGTGAACGCGCTGCGACGGCGCGCCGGGCCAGCGCCCGAGCGGCGACGACGCGGGCTGTCGCCCCCTGGGCGTGCTGCGGCCATCACGCCGCGGCGCCGCGGGAGATGAGCTCCCGCGCGAGCTGACGGTAGGCATCGGCCCCCTTGGTGGAGGACGCGTAGGAGATGATCGGCTCCGCCGCCACGGAGGCGTCCGGGAACTTCACGGTGCGGTTGATGGTGGTGTGGAAGACCTTGTCCGGGAAGGCGCCGACCACGCGCTGGCAGACCTCGCGGGCGTGCAGCGTGCGCGGATCGAACATGGTGATCAGGATGCCGTCGAGCTCCAGCCGCGGGTTGATCCGGTCCTGTACCTTCTCGATCGTCTCGACCAGCAGCGCGACACCGCGCAGCGCGAAGTACTCGGCCTCGAGCGGGATCACCACGCCGTGGCTGGCGGCCAGCGCGTTGACGGTCAGCAGACCGAGCGAGGGCTGGCAGTCGATGAGGATGACGTCGTACTCCTCCGCGACGGGGCGCAGCACCCGGGCCAGGGCCATCTCGCGAGCGACCTCGTTGACCAGGGTGACCTCCGCCGCCGAGAGGTCGATGTTCGCCGGGAGGACGTCGAGGTTCTCCGTCGGCGTCTGCTGGATGACCTCGTGCACGTCGTGGCCGCGCTCCATCAGCAGGTTGTACACGGTGATGTCGAGGTCGTACGGGTTCACGCCGGAGCCCGCGCTGAGGGCGCCCTGCGGATCCAGGTCCACGAGCAGCACCTTGCGACCGAGCTCCGCCAGGGCGGCTCCCAGGTTGATGACGCTGGTGGTCTTCCCGACCCCGCCCTTCTGGTTCACCATCGAGATGATCCGGGCCGGGCCATGGGAGTCGAGCGGTGCCGGCTCCGGGAGCTCCGGCATCGGTCGGCCCGTCGGGCCGAGATCGATGTCCAGCTGCTGGGAGGAGGTCGGGCTCACGTCGGTGTCCTGTCGTCGGAGTCGTGGTCTGGGTGGGTCCTGGGGAGATCCGCGAGGGACCGGAGGCCGTCCTGCCCCTGTCCGGGGAGCGGCGGCCGCACTGCGCCGTCATCATCTCGCATCGGCCGCCGTCGAGGGGCGGATCCGTGCAGGGACGTCGCGCCGGACAAGTCTAAGCCCCTCACCGGGCGCGGGGGTGGGCGCCGGCGTGGGTCTCCCGCAGGGTATCCACCGTGACCTGGGTGTACAGCTGTGTGGTGGTGACCGAAGCATGCCCGAGCAGCTCCTGAACGCTGCGGACGTCCGCTCCGCCGTGCAGCAGGTGCGTGGCATACGAATGGCGCAGGGTGTGAGGGCTGATCGGCTCCGCCAGCCCGGTCAGCTCAGCGACCTCCGCAGCGTGCTGGACGATCTGCCAGGCGGCCTGCCGGGTCAGCCTGGTGCCCCGCGATCCCAAGAACACTGCCGGGGTGCCGCTCCCCCGGCGCGCGAGCGTCGGCCGCCCGCGGGTCAGATAAGCCTGGAGGGCCTCGAGAGCGAGACGACCCACGGGCACCGCGCGGTGCTTGTCCCCCTTGCCACGCAGCACCGCCGCCCTCTCCTGCGGGTCGATGTCGTCGATGTCCAGGCCCGTCGCCTCGGAGATGCGTGCGCCGAGGCCGTACAGGATCTCCAGCAGAGCGCGGTCGCGCAGCGCCCGTTCGGTCGCATCACGACCCGTCCCCGGTCGCCCGGCGGCATCGATGAGCGCCTCGACCTGCTCGATGCTCAGCGGGTGCGGGAGGCGCTCGGGCAGGGTCGGCGAATGGATCAGACGGGAGGGGTCGCCGGTGGTGGAGACCCGCTCGGCATCGAGGAACGAGTGCAGTCCCCGCACCGCCGCGAGGGAGCGTGCGGCCGATGCGGCGGAGAGGACGCTGCCGCCGTCGGCACCGGTGCGCAGTGCCTGCAGCCACACCCCCATCTGCTCGGGGGTGACGGCGGAGGGATCGATCTCCTGGCGTGCCAGGTCCGCGAGGTAGCGCTCGAGGTCCCGACGGTAGGCGTCGATCGTGTGGGCGGACAGCCCGCGCTCGATCCGCAGATGGCTGAGGTACTGCTCGAGGATCCGTCGGTCACCGGGGCGCAGCGTCGGCTCCCCGGGAGGGCGCGGACCGCTGTCCCGGGTCACAGGGTGACGAAGGGATCGACCGCGAGGGCGACGAACAGGACGGTCAGGTAGGTGATCGAACCGTGGAAGACGGTCATCGGCCCCAGGGCCTTGCCGGTGAGCCCACGCCGCGCACGCAGGGCGTAGCGCACCACCAGGAAGCCGAACCAGGCGCCCGAGGCGACCGCGGCGACGCCGTACACCCATCCGGTCGCGCCCAGCGGGATGATCGCGAGGCTCGAGGCCACCATCAGCGCGGTGTGCATGATCATCTGACGGGCCACGGACATCTTGCTCGCCACGACCGGCAGCATCGGCACGCCCGCGTTGGCGTAGTCATGGGAGAACTTCTCGGCCAGGGGCCAGTAGTGCGGCGGGGTCCAGAAGAAGATCACCATGAACAGCAGCACGGCCGTCCAGGAGACGGTCCCGGTCACGGCGGACCAGCCGATCAGCACCGGCATGCAGCCGGCGATGCCGCCCCACACGATGTTCTGGCTGGTGCGGCGCTTGAGGAGCATCGTGTAGAAGACGACGTACAGCAGGATCGCGCCCACGGCGAGGGCGGCGGAGGCCCAGTTCACCAGCAGCCCCAGCCACAGCGCGGAGACGATCGAGATCGTGATGCCGAAGATCAGCGCCGCGCGGGGCGTGACCGCTCCGGAGGGGATCGGCCGGTTCCGGGTGCGCTTCATCTTCGCGTCGATGTCGCGCTCGAGGTACATGTTCAGGGTGTTCGCACCACCGGCGGCGAGGTAGCCGCCGATCATGGTGTTCAGGATCAGCCACACCGAGGGGAACCCGCCTGCGGCGAGGAACATCGTGGGGATCGTGGTGATCAGCAGCAGCTCGATGATGCGCGGCTTGGTCAGCGCCACGTAGCTGCGGATCACGGCGCCAGCCGACCGTGGGTCCCGCCCGCCGCCCTGGCGTGCGTCCCGGACCGAAGCTCCCTGGGTGGCGGTCACCGCCCACCATCCTTCCTCCTGAGCGCGACACAGCGGTCGCGTGAACCACGCCAGTCTAGAGCGTGCCGGCCTCCGGCGGCACCAGGGTCGGAGGTGAGAACCCGCACCGTGTCGCCCGCGCGCCCCGCGCAGGGCCCCTGCGGCAACAGGCTGGACGGAGAAGCGGCGCAGGGGCGAGCACGACTAAGGTGGTCTCGTCGCCTCGCGCAGGAACGTGCACGTCATATGACGGGCCCGTGCTCCCCGCGACGAGGCCTGTCGATCCGCGCGGCCGGGATGGCCGCACTCCGGTGAAAGGTTGCACTGCATATGACCGAGAACTTCAAGGCCCCTGAGGGCTGGACCGAGCTGGACAAGCGTGCGGTCGACACCGCCCGCGTGCTCGCCGTGGATGCCGTCGAGAAGGTCGGCAACGGCCACCCCGGCACCGCCGTGAGCCTCGCCCCGGCCGCGTACCTGCTCTACCAGGACCTCATGCGCCACGACCCGACCGATCCTTCCTGGATCGGCCGCGACCGCTTCGTGCTCTCCGCCGGACACTCCAGCCTCACCCAGTACATCCAGCTCTTCCTCGGAGGCTTCGGCCTCGAGAAGAAGGACATCGAAGAGCTGCGCACCTGGGGCTCCAGCACCCCGGGCCACCCCGAGAACTTCGTGACCGACGGCGTCGAGATCACCACCGGTCCGCTGGGCCAGGGCATCTCCTCCGCGGTGGGCTTCGCGATGGCGCAGCGCCGCGAGCGCGGCCTGCTGGACCCCGAAGCCGCAGCGGGCACCAGCCCCTTCGACCACTTCACCTACGTGATCGCCTCCGACGGCGACCTCCAGGAGGGTGTCAGCAGCGAGGCCAGCTCCCTCGCCGGCACCCAGCAGCTGGGCAACCTGATCGTGCTGTGGGACGACAACGAGATCTCCATCGAGGGCGGCACCTCGATCGCCTTCACCGAGGACACCGCGGCGCGCTACGAGTCCTACGGCTGGGACGTGCGCACCGTGGACTGGACCCAGCGCGGAACTGGCTACCTCGAGGACGTGGCGGCTCTCAAGGCCGAGATCCTCGAGGCGCAGAAGGTCACCGACAAGCCGACCTTCATCCGCCTGCGCACGGTGATCGGCTGGCCGATCCCGGAGCTCGCCGGCAGCCACACGGTCCACGGCGCCAAGCTGGGCCCCGAGGCCGTCGCAGGGCTGAAGCAAGCCGTCGGCTTCGATCCGGAGCAGCAGTTCCAGGTCGACGAGGACGTCCTCGCGCACACCCGCGGCCTCGCCGAGCGCGCCGCCGCCGCGAAGGCAGAATGGGACAAGGGCTACCAGGCATGGCGCTCCGCCAACGCCGACGCCGCCCAGCTCCTGGACCGTCTGGCCGCTCGTGAGCTGCCCGAGGGCTTCGCCGATGCCTTCCCGACCTTCGAGGCCGATGAGAAGGGCCTGGCCACCCGCGCCGCGTCTGGCAAGGTCCTCGAGGCCCTCGCACCGGTGATGCCGGAGCTGTGGGGCGGCTCCGCCGACCTCGCAGGCTCGAACAACACCACCATGAAGGGCGAGCCCTCCTTCCTCCCGAAGGAGATCGGCTCCTCCGAGTTCAGCGGTGATGTCTACGGCCGCACCATGCACTTCGGCATCCGTGAGCACGGCATGGGCGCGATCCTCTCCGGGATCTCCCTGCATGGCCTCACGCGCCCCTACGGCGGCACGTTCTTCCAGTTCGCCGACTACATGCGCGGCGCCGTGCGCCTCGCCTCGCTGATGAAGGTCCCCGCGACCTACGTGTGGACCCACGACTCCATCGGCCTGGGCGAGGACGGCCCCACCCACCAGCCGGTCGAGCACCTCGCCGCCTACCGCGCGATCCCGAACCTCTCGATCGTGCGTCCGGCGGATGCCAACGAGACGGCACAGGCATGGAAGGTGCTGCTGGAGCGCGACAGCGGCCCCGTCGGCCTGATCCTGAGCCGTCAGGCGATGCCCACCTTCGACCGCACCGAGTACGCCGGTGCCGAGAACCTCGTCAAGGGCGGCTACATCATGAAGGAGGCCTCGGCCGAGCCGCAGGTCATCCTCATCGGCACGGGATCCGAGGTGCAGTACGCGGCCGAGGCGCAGAAGCAGCTCGAGGCCGCAGGCGTGCCCACCCGTCTGGTGTCGATGCCGTCCGTCGAGTGGTTCGACGAGCAGGACGAGGAGTACCGCGAGTCGGTGCTGCCCTCCTCCGTGACCGCTCGCGTGTCCGTCGAGGCCGGTATCGCGATGCCCTGGCACCGCTTCCTGGGCACCCACGGCCGTGCGGTCTCGCTGGAGCACTACGGCGCCTCCGCGGATGCGAAGACCCTCTTCAAGGAGTTCGGCTTCACGGCCGAGGCCGTCGTCGAGGCCGCGAAGGAGTCCCTCGCCGCCGCCGGAGCCTGACCGGTCGCGGGGCGGGCCCGCAAGCGGCCCGCCCCGCCCCGCCGTTCCCTCGGCCC
>JAAZLF010000279.1 GCA_012799425.1 Actinomycetales bacterium
CGGCTCCGCGCCCGGCACCCCGGCATCACGGCCCCGCGCCCGGCATCCCGGCTCCACGCCCGACATTCCGGCATCCCGGCATCCCGGCATCCCGGCCCCACGGCATCACAGCCCCACGCCCGACCGCTGCTGCGCGCCCGGCTCCGACAGTCCGCGGTCGCGCAGCTCTGAACGGGGATCCACCGCGCGATGACGCGGAGAAGAACTCTGTGCGGCGGCCCAGGGCGTTTCCCCCGGTCATCGGGGATCGCCTCATCGCAGGGGGTTGACGCGCCCTGAGTGCCGCTCTACGTTTTGTCCACGTTCTTACATAAGAACGATCAGGCCATTCGATAGAGCGCCCGCAGGCGCCGAACACAGGGTGTCAACGCCATGACCAGTGCCGGTATTGAACGAAGAGACGTGAGGGCGGGCCTCGTCGGCTCAGGGCAGCGAGCCGCCTCCTACTTCCGTAACCTCCCCAGCTATATGCGGGACTCAGTGCATCTGGCGGCGATCGCCGATCCGGATCCCGCCCGCCGCACCGCCTTCGCCGAGCTCGTCGGCGCGAGCCCGGACCATCTCGACGACGGTGTCGCGATGATCCGCGAGCACGAGCTGGATGCCGTGGTGGTGGCGAGCCCCAACGATCTGCATGTCCCCTCCGCGGTCGCGGCGATGGAGCGCGGGCTCCCGCTGCTGCTCGAGAAGCCCGTCGCGACGACGCTCGAGGGGCTCAGCGCGCTGTGGGAGGCGGAGCAGGCCCGGCCCGGCGGGCGCACCGTGGTGGGGTTCGTGCTGCGCTACACCCCGTTCTACGAGAGGGTGCGCGAGATCGTGCGCTCGGGGCGGCTCGGGGAGATCCTCGCTGTCCAGGCCGACGAGAACCTCGGCACCGGGCTGACCATGGTGCAGTACCAGGGGTGGCGGCAGGACGTGGCCCGCTCCGGCGGCTGGATGCTCGAGAAGTGCTGCCACGACCTCGACGTGCTCGGCTACGTGCTCGATTCGCGCCCGGTGCGGGTGCACTCGATGGCCTCCGCGCTCGCGTTCCGGCCGCGTCCCGAGCAGGAGCAGCTGGCACGCTTCCGCCCCGCCGCGGGCACCGGCGAGATCGACTTCGGCGACGCGACCGCGAAGGAGGTGCTGCGCGAGACGGTGCAGCACTCGCCCTACGCGCCCTCCGGCCTCCCGGATCGGCAGGTCGCCACGCTCGAGTTCGCCCACGGCACGCTCGCGACCTTCACCGCGGTGATGGCTCAGCCGCGCTCCACCCGCCGGCTGCGGATCTTCGGCACCGAGGGTCTGCTCGAGGGCGATCTGGGGGCACGCAGCATCGACCTGTCGTTCCCCGATCCAGCCGGCGGCCCCGGTGCCACCCGTGAGCACGAGGAGGTCGAGATCGGCACGAGCGGCCACAACGGCGGCGACGAGATCCTCGGCGACACCTTCTGGCGCCTCGCCGCCGGCGAGGACCGGACACCCCGCGCCGATCTCGCCGACGGCATCGACGCCGTGCTGTGCGCGATGGCGCTCCAGGACTCGGCGCGCACCGGGCTGCCGGTGGACATCGCTCCGCTGCGTCGGCAGGTCTTCGGCGCCGAGCAGCCGGTGCGCTGATGGCACCGCCCGCTGCACAGGGAGCCTCCGCCGTGACAGCCCGGCCCGCTCCCGACCCTGCCCCCGGCACCGGCACCGGCACCGGCACCGGTTCCGGCTCCGGCTCCGGCTCCGGGGCGGAGCCTGCCCGCCCGGCCCCCGCCCGCGCGTCCCGGCGCCGTCGGCTGCGCCGGGGCCTGGCCTCGAGCTGGCAGCTGTACCTGCTGGCCGCTCCCGCGCTGATCTTCTTCCTGATCTTCAACTACGTGCCGATGTACGGCGTGCAGATCGCCTTCAAGGACTTCATCGCCACCCGCGGGATCACCGGCAGCCCCTGGACCGGATTCGAGAACTTCGAGCGCTTCTTCGGCTCCTTCTACTTCTGGCGGCTGCTGCGCAACACCCTCGCCCTCAGCCTCTACCAGATGCTCCTGTTCCCGCTGCCGATCATCCTCGCGCTCGCGCTGAACGAGCTGCGCAGCAGGTTCTTCAAGCGGTTCTCCCAGACCCTCACCTACGCGCCGCACTTCGTGTCCACCGTGGTGGTCGTGGGCATGCTGTTCGCGTTCCTGGATCCGAACACCGGGCTGATCAACCACGTGCTGGGCCTCGTGGGGCTCGATCCGATCCAGTTCATGCAGGACCCGGCCTGGTTCCGGCACCTGTACGTGTGGTCGGGCGTGTGGCAGTCGCTGGGCTGGGGCACGATCATCTATCTCGCGGCGCTCGCGGGGGTCAACCCCGAGCTGCACCAGGCCGCGCAGGTCGACGGCGCGAACCGTCTGCAGCGGATCCGTCACGTCAACCTCCCCGCCATCATGCCCACGGTGGTCATCCTGTTCATCCTCGACTTCGGCAGCTTCATGTCCGTCGGCTTCGAGAAGGTGCTGCTGATGGGCAACGACCTCAACGCCAGCACGGCCGACATCATCCAGACCTTCGTCTACGAGACCGGCCTGCTCCAGGGCCAGTACAGCTATGCGGCGGCGGTGGGCCTGTTCGACTCGGTCATCAACATCCTGCTGCTGATCACCGTCAACCAGCTGGCCCGCAAATACTCCGAGAACAGCCTGTGGTGATCCCATGACATCGACGACGACTCCTCCCGCCCAGGCGGACCGCGCGCATCGGCTGGACGGCACGAAGGTGGTCCACAAAGCCGTCGGCAGCCGCGACGACAGATGGTTCGACCGCCTCAACGTGGCCTTCGTGCTGCTGGTGGTGGTGATGATCGGCTACCCGCTGTGGTTCGTGATCATCGCCTCGGTCAGCGACCCGCAGGCCGTCCAGACCGGGAAGGTATGGCTGTGGCCCATCGACGCGACCCTCGACGGGTACCGGCGCGTGTTCGGGCATTCGGCGATCTGGATCGGCTACCGCAACTCGCTGATCTACACGCTGGTGGGCGTGGCGGTGCACCTGGCCCTGGTGCTGCCGTGCTCCTATGCGCTCTCGCGCGGCCACATGGTGGGCCGCACGGCGGTGACGTGGTACATCCTGTTCACGATGCTCTTCTCCGGCGGCATCATCCCCACCTATCTGCTGGTGCGGAACCTGGGCCTGCTGGACACGATGTGGGCGGTGATCCTGCCGGGCGCGGCCGGGGCCTGGTCGATCCTCGTGGCCCGGGCATTCTTCACCCAGACCGTGCCGGAGGAGCTCGGCGAGGCGGCGAAGGTCGACGGCGCGAGCGACCTGCAGACCTTCCTGCGGATCGCACTGCCGCTGTCCCTGCCGATC
>JAAZLF010000280.1 GCA_012799425.1 Actinomycetales bacterium
CCGCCACACCTACCCGGGGGTGGGGCTGTCCATCGGGCTCTCGCGCCTGGTCTCCCGGCTGCTGTCCGCCGGATTCGCCGCCCCGACCCGGAAGGTGCCCACCTGTGTGCTGGTCTCCGTCGCCGACGAGGAGCAGCGGCACCTCAGCGATGCCGTCGCCCGCTCGCTGCGCGGACGCGGGATCCCCTGCGAGGTGGCGCCGAGCGCGGCGAAGTTCGGCAAGCAGATCAAGTACGCGGATCGCCGCGGGATCCCCTTCATCTGGTTCCCCGGGGTCGACGGCGCGGCCGACGAGGTCAAGGACATCCGCAGCGGCGACCAGGCCGGCGCCGACGCGGCGACCTGGGAGCCGCCGGCGCAGGACCGCACCGTGCGGGTCCTGGCCGCGGAGCAGGACCCGACCTCCTGACGAACCGGTGAGCTGAGTCACGCTGCGTCTTCGCGGGAATGATCCGGGGGACCGCAGCGTTCCACCGGTCATGGCTACGCTCACTCTGACCACCGAGAACCACGATGCGACCGTCGAGGACGGCATCGTCCTGATCGACTTCTGGGCGGGCTGGTGCGTGCCGTGCCAGCGCTTCGCCCCCATCTTCGAGGAAGCCTCGGACTCGCACGAGGACGTCACCTTCGCCAAGGTCGACACCGAGGACCAGCAGGAGCTGGCGATGCGCTACGGCGTCACCTCGATCCCGACCCTGGTCGCCTACCGCGAGGGCATCCCGGTGTTCTCCCAGGCCGGCGCCCTTCCTCAGTCCGCGCTCGAGGACCTCATCGGTCAGGTCAAGAACCTGGACATGGACGAGGTCCGCAAGGCCTACGCCGAGGCCCAGCAGAAGCAGGACTGACACACCCGCTCGACGCGGAACGCCCCCGCCACCGGATCGGTGGCGGGGGCGTTCTCTGTCAGGGGCGCGAGGCGCTCAGCCCTCGTGGCGACGGGACGGACGGCGCTTCGAGTCGAAGCGGCCCCCACGGTCGTCGCGGCGGAACGGGCGGTCTCCGTCCCGGCGCGGGCCCTTGCCGCCCCGGGGTCCCTTGTCCGGGCCGATGCGCAGCTCGCGGCCGCCCACCTTGGCACCGGAGATCCGGCTCATCTGCTCGGGCGAGAGGGAGCCGCGGATCTGCACCAGCGAGAAGTTCGGGAAGATCTGGATCTTGCCGATGTCCTTGCCGGTCAGGCCACCTTCGCCGGTGATCGCGCCGACGATGCCCGGGGGGCGGGCTCCGTGGGTGTGGCCCACGCCGACCTTGTACGAGGTGTAGCCCCGCTCTGTCTGCATCGGCTCACCGCGCGGCCCGCGATCGCGATCCCCGCGGTCATCGCCGGAGAGCTTCGCGGTGAACTCCTCCTCCTCGGTCGCGGTGCCGGGGCCCTCGTCGCCGACCATCATGGCGCCGAGCGCGGCGGCCAGCTCGGCCGGATCCAGATCGTGCTCGGCGACGAACTCGCCGATCAGCTCGCGGTAGAGCTCAAGACGTCCGCGCTCGATGCGGCCCGGGACCTGCTCGAGGTGCGCGGCCAGGCGGTGCTTGGACACATCGCGCGGCGAGGGGATGACCGCCTCGGCGAGAGTCTGCTTGGTGGCGCGCTCGATGTTCTTCAGCGCACGACGCTCGTGGGGGCCGATGAAGGTCAGCGCCTCGCCGGTGCGGCCGGCACGGCCGGTGCGCCCGATGCGATGGACATAGGACTCCGCCTCCTTGGGCACGTCGAAGTTCACGACCAGGCCGATCCGCTCGACGTCGAGGCCGCGGGCGGCGACATCGGTCGCGACGAGAACCTGCAGCGAGCCGTCGCGCAGCCGCTCGACGATCTTCTCGCGGTCCTTCTGCGGCACGTCGCCGCTGATCGACGCGGCGATCAGGCCGCGCGCGACCAGTGCCGAGCCGACCTCCTCCGCGGCGGCGCGGGTGCGCACGAAGACGATCGCGGCCTCGGCCTTGGAGGTCGCCAGAACACGCGCGAGCGCGCCGGTGCGGTGCCGGAACGGCACGACCGCGTAGGTCTGGGTCACGCTCTTTACCGTCGAGGACTGCGGCGACACGCTCACGCGCACCGGATCCTTCATGTGGGTCTGGGCGACACGCTGGATCGCCGAGGGCATCGTGGCGGAGAACAGGGCCACCTGTCGGCTCGCGGGGGAGTGGGACAGGATCTCCTCGACGTCCTCCGCGAAGCCCATGCGCAGCATCTCGTCGGCCTCGTCGAGCACCGCGAAGCGGATCGTGTCCAGGCGCAGGTTCGTGCGGCGCATGTGGTCCATCACGCGGCCGGGGGTGCCGACCACGACCTGGGCCCCGCGGGCCAGCGCACGTTCCTGCGGCCCGTAGGGGGAACCGCCGTAGAGAGCGACCACGTCCAGCCCGCCGATCGAGGTGGCGAATGACGCGATGGCGTCGGCGACCTGCATCGCGAGCTCACGGGTCGGGGCGAGGACCAGGGCCTGGACCTCGCGCAGCGACGGATCGATCGCGGCCAGCAGCGGGAGGCCGAAGGCGGCGGTCTTGCCGGTGCCGGTCTGGGCGACGCCGATCACGTCGCGCCCCTCGAGCAGCGGCGGGATGGCCTGGGCCTGGATCGCCGACGGCGTGGTGAAGCCGAGCTCGTCGACCGCGCGGCGCAGCGGGGCGGGCAGGTCGATGTCGTCGAAGCTGGGGCCCGCGGGCACCTGCGTCTCGGCGGGAGCGGTCTCCGTGGGGGCGGCGG
>JAAZLF010000025.1 GCA_012799425.1 Actinomycetales bacterium
CGCGGGCCGGGGCACCGGGGAGCCGACCGGCCACAGCCCGCGCCCGCCCCAGGTCGCGATCGGCAGCAGCGGTGCCCCGGAGTCGAGGGCGAGACGCGCCGCGCCCAGCCGCGCCCGCATGGGCCACAGGTCGCGGTCGCGGGTGTAGGTGCCCTCGGGGAAGACCATGATCAGCTCACCGCGCTCGAGCGCGGCCCGGGCCGCGGCAAGGGCATCACCGCTGCGGGAGGTGCCGCGGTGCACCGGGATCTGACGGATGGAGCGCAGCAGCATTCCCAGCACGGGAACCCGGAAGAGCGCCTCCTTGCCCAGGAAGCGGGGTGCGATGCCGCCGGCCTGCAGCAGGTGCCCGTAGCCGAAGGCATCGAAGGGGCTCAGGTGGTTCCCGCAGCCGATCATCGGGCCGGACCGCGGCAGGTTCTCGGTGCCGTGCCAGCGCGGGCGGGACAGCAGCGTCAACAGCGGGCGCAGCGGGAGCTGGGCGAGGAAGACGACCATGCCGGCGCGGCGCGAGGGCTCCCTCGCGGTGCCCACGTCCCAGCTGCGCAGCAGGGACATCAGCGTCCCGCCGAGGAGCCCCGGCCCAGTGCCTTGCGGGAGACCTGCCCGGTCAGCGAGGCGGCACCGGGATTGCCGGCCAGCGCGCGCCGACGCAGAGTGGTGGGCGCCCGACGGGCCAGGGTGTTCACCGCTGCGGCATGCATCAGGCGACGCGGTGCGAAGGCGAGACGTCCGCGCACCGAGCGGTACTTCACCGCGGTGGTCACCTGCAGCAGCTCTCCGCCAGGCAGCAGCGCGACACCGATGCGGACGGTGAGCTTGTCGTCGTCATCGATGATCAGCGCCTCGGAACCGAGCACCTCGTCCGCCACGAACTCCTTCTCGGGCGGCGGCACCATGTCGAACAGGCGGATCGCCTCGTCCCGCAGCGCGCGCAGCCCCCGTGAGGTCAGCGGGGTGTTCTCGTGGGAGAAGATCGCATCGGCCCAGACGCGCGGATCCTGCTCGTCGACACCTGCGGTGGGAACGATCACCACATCGCAGTAGTCCGGGATCGGGATGTCGCGCAGGGCGAGGGAACCGGCCGCACCGGCCGCCGGGGAGGCCACCGGATCACCGGAGAGGCCGTCGGCGGTCATCGGGGCTCCTCCCAGAACTCCGCACCGAGCGCGCCGAGCTTGTCGCGGAAGGATTCGTAGCCCCGGTCGATCAGATCGATGCCGCGGATGGTGGAGACGCCCTCCGCACCCAGCGCCGCGATCAGGTACGAGAACCCGCCGCGCAGGTCGGGGACGGTGATGTCCGCGGCGCGCAGCGCATCGGGCCCGGAGACCACCGCGGAGTGGTTGTAGTTGGAGCGGCCGAAGCGGCAGCTCGACCCGCCCAGGCATTCCCGGTACACCTGGATGCGGGCGCCCATGTCCCCGAGCGCCGAGGTGAAGCCGAGCCGGTTCTCGTACACCGTCTCGTGGAGGATCGAGATGCCATCGGCCTGGGTCAGTGCGACCACCAGCGGCTGCTGCCAATCGGTCATGAAACCGGGATGGACATCGGTCTCCAGCGCGATCGCCTTGAGCGGGGTGCCGGGGTGATAGAAGCGGATCCCGTCCTCGCGGATATCCATCCCTCCCCCGACCCTGCGGAAGACGTTCAGGAAAGTCGCCATCGGCTTCTGCTGCGCACCGCGCACGAACACGGAGCCCTTGGTCACCAGGGCCGCACAGGCCCAGGAGCCCGCCTCGATGCGGTCGCTCAGCGCGGTGTGCTCATAGCCGCCCAGCCGGTCGACGCCCTCGATCGTGATGGTGCGGTCGGTCTGCAGCGAGATGAGCGCGCCCATCTTCTGCAGCACCGCGATGAGATCCTCGATCTCCGGTTCGACCGCGGCATTGGTCAGCTCGGTGACCCCCTGGGCGCGCACGGCCGTCAGCAGCACCTGCTCGGTCGCGCCGACGCTCGGGTACTCGAGATGGATCTTGGTGCCGCGCAGCCCGTTCGGCGCGGTGATGGAGATGCCCATCTCGCGCTTGTCCACGACGGCGCCGAAGCTGCGCAGCACGTCGAGGTGATAGTTGATCGGGCGGTCACCGATCCTGCATCCGCCGAGATCGGGGATGATCGCCTCGCCGAGGCGGTGCAGCAGCGGGCCGCAGAACAGGATCGGGATGCGGGAGCTGCCGGCATGGGCGTCGATGTCCACCACATGGGCGCGCTCGACGTTCGAGGGATCCAGCTTCAGCGTGCCCCCGGCGACGTCGTGCTCGATCTTCACGCCGTGGATCGACAGCAGGTTCGAGACGATCCGCACGTCGGAGATGTCCGGGACCGATCGCAGCACGCTGGGGTCCTC
>JAAZLF010000281.1 GCA_012799425.1 Actinomycetales bacterium
CGGGGTGCCACGCGAACGGGAGGCGACCTCGATCGCCGCCGCCTCCTCGAGCTCTATCTCGAGCCGCACGGCGGAGCGCCTCACCACCTCGCGCAGCTCGTCGGCGTCGTAGAAGTCGAGGTGACCGATGAAGCCGAAGCGGTCGCGCAGGGGCGCCGGCAACAGACCCGCGCGGGTGGTCGCCCCCACGACGGTGAAGGCCGGCAGGTCCAGCGGGATCGACGTGGCACCGACCCCCTTGCCGACGATGACGTCGACCCTGAAATCCTCCATCGCGATGTACAGCATCTCCTCGACCGGGCGCGCCAGCCGATGGATCTCGTCGATGAAGAGCACCTCCCCCTCCTCGAGGGAGGAGAGGATCGCGGCCAGGTCACCGGCATGCTGGATCGCGGGCCCGGACGTGATCCGCAGCGGGGCGACCAGCTCCGCGGCGATGATCATCGCCAGCGTGGTCTTGCCCAGGCCCGGTGGGCCGGACAGCAGCACATGCTCGGGAGACCTGCCCCTGGCCGCTGCCGCGTCCAGGACGAGCGAGAGCTGGTCGCGCACCACCTTCTGACCGACGAACTCGTCGAGCCGGCGCGGTCGCAGCGCAGCCTCGGCGGTGCGTTCGGGCGGCATCGACTCGGCGCTCGTGACAGAGGTGGGGTCCTCGCTCATCGGTGGCCCCCGAGACCTCGCAGGGAGCGTCGGAGCAGCTCCGCGGCGTCCAGTTGCGCGCCGCCGTCGGCCCGAGCGGCCTCGACCGCGCCGAGCGCCGCCTTCTCCGCCCAGCCCAGGCCCACCAGCGCCTCGACCACATCGGAGTCCGCGCCGCCGGACGTGGCGGGCGCAGGCGCGGCGTCCTGCACTCCGGGCGTGATGGGGGCGGGCAGCTTCCCGCTCAGCTCGAGCAGCATGCGACTGGCGACCTTCGGCCCGATTCCCGGGGTGCGGGTGATGGTCTTCGCGTCCTGCTCGGCGATCGCACGGCGCAGCTCCTCCGGATCGAGCACCGCGAGCACCGCGAGTGCGGTGCGCGGGCCGATGCCCGAAACCGACTGGACGATGCGGAATGTCTCGGTCTCCTCCGCATGCGGGAAGCCATAGAGCGTCATGGAGTCCTCGCGGACCACGAGCTCGGTGTGGAGCGTCAGCTCGGCTCCGTGACGGGTGGCGCTCAGCGCCTGGGGCGTGGTGCGGACGAGATACCCGACCCCGCCCACCTCCAGCACGAGGGAGTCGAGGTCGATGCGGGCCACACGCCCGGTCAGAGATGCGATCACGGCGACAGCCTAGAACACCTGTTCGATCAGTGCCGGGAGGTGGAGCGTTCCCGGGCGCGTCGCGCCTCCCTCTCCGCACGCGCCCAGACGGCCTGCGCACTGGTGCGCGCGCCGCCGCTCGCATCCCGCGCCACCGGGCCCGGCCCGCGCCACAGCTGGGTCAGGGCGATCGCCACGGCATCCGCGGCATCGGCCGGTTTCGGCGCGGCGTCCAGCCCCAGCAGCTTCACCAGCATCGCCTGGATCTGCTTCTTGTCCGCGCGGCCGCTCCCGGTCACCGCGGCCTTCACCTCCGAGGGCGTGTGCATGGCCGCGGGGATCCCCCGCTCGGCCGCCTCCAGCAGGGCGATGCCGGAGACCTGCGCGGTCCCCATCACGGTGGAGATGTTGTTCTGGCTGAAGACCCGCTCGACCGCCACGGTGTCGGGCCTGAACTCCTCGAGCGCGGCACGAAGGCCCTGGGCGATGGCGAGCAGGCGCTGATCCAGCGGATCATCCGAGGCGGACTGGATGACCCCGGCGTGCACCAGCCGTGCCCGGCGCCCGCCCAGGGCGTCGACCACGCCGATCCCGCAGCGGGTCAGGCCGGGGTCCACCCCGAGCACTCGGAACGTGGTCATGATCCTCGCCCCGCGGTGGACGGCACGGCGGCGGCACGAGCCGCGCCGTCCACCGGCCTCACTCGGAGTCCGCCAGCTGGGCCGCGACCTCGTCAGGGATGTCGAGGTTGGAGTAGACGTTCTGCACGTCGTCGCTGTCCTCGAGCGCCTCGATCAGGCGCAGCGCCTTCTGGGCGCCGTCGAGATCGACGGGGGTGCGCATGGTGGGGACGAACTGCGCCTCGGCGCTGTCGTAGTCGATGCCCGCCTCCTGCAGCGCGGTGCGCACGGCGACCACATCGGTGGCCTCGGAGATGATCTCGAACGTCTCGCCCTCGTCGTTGATCTCCTCGGCGCCCGCCTCGAGCACGACCTCGAGCAGATCGTCCTCGGTGTGCTCCCCCTTCGAGACGGCGACCACGCCCTTGCGCTCGAACAGGTAGGCCACCGAGCCGGAGTCGGCCATGTTGCCGCCGCCGCGGTTGAAAGCCAGTCGCACCTCGGAGACCGCGCGGTTCTTGTTGTCGGTCAGGCACTCGACCAGCACGGCGACGCCCCCCGGGGCGTAGCCCTCGTACATCAGCGTCTCGTAATCGACACCTTCGCCGTCGAGCCCGCCGCCGCGCTTGACGGCACGGTCGATGTTGTCATTGGGCACGGAGGTCTTCTTCGCCTTCTGGATGGCGTCGAAGAGGGTCGGGTTCCCGGAGGGGTCAGGACCACCCATGCGTGCCGCGACCTCGATGTTCTTGACCAGCTTGGCGAAAAGCTTGCCTCGCCTGGCATCGATGACGGCCTTCTTGTGCTTCGTGGTCGCCCACTTGGAATGCCCTGCCATCTCTCTCCTCCCGACTCTGCCGCCGACCGACGGCGGACTGCCGTCCCATCCTAGTCCAGGAGGCGGACCGCTCCCGGGACGGGGCGATGCGGACGCGGCCCGCGCGCTCGAGGGTCAGCTGCGCACGACCGGGGCGGTCAGGGAGCCGATCAGGCGGCGGTCAGCAGTGATCGCCTCGAGCAGCTCGCGCTCGCGCCGCCGGGTCTTCGACGTCGGCTTCCCGAACAGCACGCTGTGACGCTCCATGCCCAGCGCGACGGCGGAGCGGATGAGGTCGCGCATGCCCATCCGGGCGACCGCGCCGTGGCGCGCCGCCCAGCGCTCGGCCCGTCGACGCCTGCGCATCGAGACCAGCAGCTCCACCTCCGCGGGAGAGAACCAGCCCGCACGGCCGTACTCCGAGAGCTGGCGGCGCAGGATGCGCTTCTCGCGCAGTCGCAGGAACAGCACGATCGCGACCAGCAGCACGAAGATCGGCACCTGCACCGTGACGTAATAGCGCAGGAATCCGGCCAGCGGCGCCGCCGGGTCCACCGGGAGGAAGAAGGACGACCCGTTCCACAGGGCATGCAGCACCATCCCGAGCGACAGACCGCCCACCCCGAGACCGAAGTACAGCATCAGCGAACGCCGTTCCGCCGCGATGCCCAGCCCCAGACCGCACAGGGCGGTGAAGGACACGTGCGCGAAGGGCGAGAGCAGGCCCCGCAGGAAGAAGGTCTGCCAGAAGACCGCGACCTCTCCTGCGGCCTGGGCCTCATGGAAGGAACGTCCGAAATAGAGGATGTTCTCGGTGAATGCGAAGCCCCCCGCGATCAGCGCCGCATAGACCACACCGTCGATAGGGCCGGCGATATATCTGCGGCCCCAGATCAGCAGACCGATCAGACCGGCGCACTTCATCGCCTCCTCGATCACGGGCGCCTGGATCACGGTGCCGAGGAACGAGTCGATCAGGGCATCGGTCTCCGACGGGGAGATCCATGCGGTGAAGTAGCCGCCGAACCACAGCGTGAGCAGGACGGATCCGATCGCACCCCACGCGAAGGCGTACACGAGCGACAGCCGCGGCTGGGGAGTGTACCGGTCGATCCACCACACGGCCACGAGCACGATCGCGACCGGCACCAGCGCCGCCGTGAAGGCGACCAGCGAGGTGCCGAAGCCCAGCGGAAGGATGACGAAGAAGTAGAGGGCGACCGCCGAGGCTGCGAGGCACAGGAAGGACAGGCCGAACAGCGCCCATCGCACCCACGGCCGGCGGCGTCGCGCTCGCCCCGCCCCGCCGGGGCCCATCTGCTCGGGGGCGCGGGGGTCCGTGCGCTCGACGTCATAGCCGTAGCCGTCGCGGGGATCCCGCGGCTCTGCGGGACGCGGCGGCGCTCCGGTCGTGGTCGTCACGGCCATTCCTGCCTCTCCCCCGATTCGATGTGCCCGACAGACCGGTCTCCGGAGGCGTCGCGGAGCACCGTCGGCACGGCCTCGGTCATGCTAGCTCAGGGCCAGGCGTCCGCGTACAGCGCGCGGGTGTCCGACAGCAGGATCGGCACCGCCTTGGTGCGAGCGACGATGGGCAGGAAATTGGCATCCCCCGGCCAGCGCGGCACCACGTGCTGGTGCAGGTGCGCGGCGATGCCCGCTCCGGCCACCTCTCCCTGGTTCATCCCGAGGTTGAAGCCCGCAGGCCGCGACACCTCACGGATCACCCGCATCGCGGTGCGGGTGAGCTCGGCGACCTCGAGCAGCTCCGCCTCATCCAGGTCCGTGTAGTCGGAGACGTGGCGATATGGGCAGATCAACAGGTGGCCCGCGTTGTACGGGTAGAGGTTGAGGATCACGTAGGCGCTCTCGCCCCGGTGGACGATCAGCGCCTCCTCGTCGCCCCTGCCCGGAGCCACGCAGAAGGGGCACTGCTCGCCGTCGTGCGGGTCCTTCGGCTTGTTCTCCCCGCCGATGTACGCCATGCGGTGCGGGGTCCACAGCCGCTGGGTGTCGTCGGGGACGCCCGCGAAATCGCGGGCGTCCTCCAGGGCAGGATCAGCCCGTCCCGTGCCGACGGCGGCGGACCGGGTGCGCTCCTGCCCGCCGCTCACACCTGCGCCTTGTCCTTGATGGCGGTGACGATCCGTTCGACGGCGGCGTCGACGTCGATGCCGTTGTCCTGGCTGCCGTCGCGCATGCGGAAGGAGACCGCACCCTTCTCCTGGTCCTCGCCGCCGGCGATGAGCAGGTAGGGCACCTTCTCCTTGGTGTGCGTGCGGATCTTCTTCTGCATCCGGTCGTCCGAGGAGTCGACCTCCACTCGCACACCGTGGGCGCGGAGCTTGGCCGCGACCTCCTCGAGGTAGGGCACGTACTCCGCAGCCACCGGCACGCCGACCACCTGGACCGGGGCCAGCCACACGGGGAAGGCACCGGCGTAGTGCTCCAGCAGCACGCCGAAGAATCGCTCGATCGAGCCGAACAGCGCACGGTGGATCATCACCGGGCGCTGGCGGGAGCCGTCCGAGGCGGTGTACTCGAGCTCGAACAGCTCGGGCTCGAAGAAGTCCAGCTGGATCGTGGACAGCTGCCAGGTGCGGCCGATCGCGTCCTTCGCCTGGACGGAGATCTTCGGGCCGTAGAAGGCCGCGCCGCCCGGATCAGGGACCAGCTCGAGCCCGGAGGAGGTGGCGACCTCTTCGAGGGTGCGGGTGGCCTCCTCCCAGGTGGCCTCGTCCCCGACCGACTTCTCGGGATCGCGGGTGGACAGCTCGAGGTAGAAGTCGTCCAGGCCGTAGTCCTTGAGCAGCCCCAGGACGAAATCGAGGGTGCCGGCGATCTCGTCGCGCATCTGCTCACGGGTGGTGTAGATGTGCGCATCGTCCTGGGTGAAGCCCCGGGCACGGGTCAGTCCGTGGACCACTCCGGACTTCTCGTAGCGGTAGACGTGCCCGAACTCGAACAGACGCAGCGGCAGCTCGCGATAGGAGCGCCCGCGAGAGGAGTAGACGAGGTTGTGCATCGGGCAGTTCATGGGCTTGAGGTAGTAGTCCTGACCCTGCCTGATGACGTTGCCGTCGGCGTCCACCTCCTCGTCCACGTGCATCGGGGGGTACATGCCCTCCGCGTACCACTCGAGGTGCTTGGACGTCTCGAAGAGGTTCTTCTTGGTGATGTGCGGGGTGGAGACGAAGGAGTAGCCGGCCTCGACGTGGCGACGGCGGGAGTAGTCCTCCATCTCCATCTTGATCATCGCGCCCTTGGGGTGGAACACGGGCAGGCCGGAGCCGATCTCGTCCGGGAAGGAGAACAGGTCCAGCTCGCTGCCCAGGCGACGGTGATCGCGACGCTCTGCCTCGGCGATGCGCTCCTGGTGGGCGCGCAGCTCCTCCTTGGTGGGCCAGGCGGTGCCGTAGACGCGTTGCAGCATCGGGTTCTTCTCGCTGCCGCGCCAGTACGCGGCGGCGCTGCGGGTGAGCGCGAAGCCGTTGCCGATCAGCTTGGTGCTGGGCAGGTGCGGGCCGCGGCAGAGATCCGTCCAGACGGTCTGGCCCTTCTTGTCGATGTTGTCGTACATCGTCAGACCGCCCTCACCAACCTCGACGCTCGCTCCCTCGGCGGCGTCGGCGGCGGTGGACTTCAGCCCGATCAGCTCGAGCTTGTACGGCTCGGAGGCCTCTTCGGCCTGGGCGTCGGCGTCGGAGATCTCGCGGCGCACGAAGCGCTGGCCGGACTTGATGATCCGGTTCATCTCCTTCTCGAGCGCCTTGAGGGACTCGGGGGTGAACGGCTCGGCGACGTCGAAGTCGTAGTAGAAGCCGTCGGTGATGGGCGGGCCGATGCCGAGCTTGGCCTCGGGGTCGGTCTTCTGGACGGCCTGGGCGAGGACGTGCGCGGCGCTGTGGCGCAGGATCGCGAGCCCATCGGGGCTGGAGATGTCGACGCCCTCGACGGCCTGTCCCTCGACCAGAGGGGTGCAGAGGTCACGCAGTTCGCCGTCGATGCGCAGGGCGATGATCGAGGCGGTGCCCGCGAAGAGCTCGGTGCCCGTGGTCCCCTCGTCGATGTGCTGGGGTGATCCGTCGAGGGTGATGGCGATCTGAGCCACGGGGTCTCCTTCGTGTTCGGGGTGAGCCGGCCGACGATGCCGGATCCACCCCCGATGGTATCGGGCGCGGCGCCCTGCTCCGGACCGGGGACGCACGGCCGGACGGTTCGCCCCGGTCGGCGGATGGGTGCACCCCGCACGCGCGCCGCACCGGCGCGAGGGCACTGCTCGGGGAGCTCCGCGGAGCGTGAAGAGCCCCGATCCGTGGGGATCGGGGCTCTTCATGATGGTGGGCGATACTGGGATCGAACCAGTGACCTCTTCCGTGTCAGGGAAGCGCGCTACCGCTGCGCCAATCGCCCGTGCCGCAATGCCCGGAGGCCTGCGATGGAGGTGGGTACGGGATTCGAACCCGTGTACACGGCTTTGCAGGCCGTTGCCTAACCACTCGGCCAACCCACCGGGATGTGCCACACCAATGGAAAAGGCGCTCCCGACGATCGTCGGATGCGCCGCTCCCAGAGCGGACGACCGGATTCGAACCGGCGACCCTCACCTTGGCAAGGTGATGCTCTACCAACTGAGCTACGTCCGCATGACCGGATCCTGGGATCCTGCCGTGGGCGATACTGGGATCGAACCAGTGACCTCTTCCGTGTGAAGGAAGCGCGCTACCCCTGCGCCAATCGCCCGAAGGTGCTGGCCACTCACCTGAGTGGACTCGAAGAATCCTACATGGACTCCTGGGGAGTTCGCACCAATTCCAGTGTGACCTGCGTCCCTCTACTGAAAAGCAGTGCTCCTCGAGGCGGGCCGGCCGGGCTCGAAGCACTGCGCATCCCGCTCCCCGTGAAGCCCGACCGAGGATCGTCGCCCGACCGCCCCATGGCCGCCCCACCCCTGCATCTCCGCAGCCCCGCCGACACAGCGACCCGGCGGTGACCTCGGACACTGTGGGGCCGCAGCATTTGCGCCGATGCTCGGACCCGCATATCGTCTTCCCTCGTCGGCATGGCCGATGTGCGGACGTAGCTCAGTTGGTAGAGCATCACCTTGCCAAGGTGAGGGTCGCCGGTTCGAATCCGGTCGTCCGCTCCATCCCCTCCCCCGCGTCCTCGGACGCACCGGGCGATTGGCGCAGCGGTAGCGCGCTTCCCTGACACGGAAGAGGTCACTGGTTCGATCCCAGTATCGCCCACCACGCAAGGCCCCCTCGGAACATCGAGGGGGCCTTCGTCATGTCAGCGCACCGTGGGCACGGACACGTGCGCCCGGTCATCAACCCGGTCCCGTCCGGGCGGGAGCCGACTACTCTGAGGCCATGCAGATCTGG
The DNA here is from genome assembly GCA_012799425.1 of Actinomycetales bacterium. Classification (GTDB taxonomy): domain Bacteria; phylum Actinomycetota; class Actinomycetes; order Actinomycetales; family Dermabacteraceae; genus Brachybacterium. The sequence goes on from JAAZLF010000281.1 coordinate 8,069, forward strand.
CCCGGACAGTCCTACCCCCTGGGTGCCACCTTCGACGGCTCCGGCACCAACTTCGCGCTGTTCTCCGAAGTGGCCGAGAGGGTGGAGCTGTGCCTCATCGACGAGGACGGCACGGAGCGCCGGGTCGAGATCACCGAGGTCGACGCCTACGTGTGGCACATTTACCTGCCGTCGGTGCAGCCCGGGCAGCGGTACGGCTTCCGCGTGCACGGCCCCTACGATCCCTCCGCCGGCCATCGCTGCGATCCCTCGAAGCTGCTGCTGGACCCCTACGCCAAGGCGATCGCCGGGATGGCGAGCAACCACCCCTCGCCGTACAGCTACGACTTCGAGGCGCCGGAGGAGCGGAACACCGAGGACTCCGCGGAGCACACCATGCACTCCGTGGTGGTCTCCCCCTACTTCGACTGGGGCAACGACCATCCCCCCGCCCACGAGTATCACGACACCGTGATCTACGAGGCGCACATCAAGGGTCTGACGATGCTCCACCCGGACATCGACGAGAACATCCGCGGCACCTATGTCGCGATGGGACATCCGGCAATCATCGAGCACCTCAAGGAGCTGGGCGTCACCGCCGTGGAGCTGATGCCGGTGCACCAGTTCGTGCAGGACGGCCACCTGGTCGAGAAGGGGATGCGCAACTACTGGGGCTACAACACCATCGGCTTCTTCGCCCCTCACAACGAGTACTCCTACTCCGGGCAGCTGGGCCAGCAGGTCCAGGAGTTCAAGCAGATGGTCAAGAATCTGCACGAGGCGGACATCGAGGTCATCCTCGACGTGGTCTACAACCACACCGCCGAAGGGAACCATCAGGGCCCCACCCTGTGCTTCCGGGGCATCGACAACGCCGCCTACTATCGGTTGGTCGAAGAGGATCGGAGCCACTACTACGACACCACCGGCACCGGGAACTCCCTGCTGATGCGCACTCCGCATGTGCTGCAGCTGATCATGGACTCGCTGCGCTACTGGGTCACCGAGATGCACGTGGACGGCTTCCGTTTCGACCTGGCCTCGACCCTCGCCCGCGAGCTGCACGAAGTGGACCGCCTCTCGGCCTTCTTCGACATCATCCAGCAGGACCCGGTGATCTCCCAGGTCAAGCTGATCGCCGAGCCATGGGATCTGGGCGAGGGCGGATATCAGGTGGGCGGCTTCCCGCCGCTGTGGTCGGAGTGGAACGGGAAGTACCGCGACACCGTGCGGGACTTCCACCGCTCCGAGCCCGGCACGCTGGGCGATTTCACCTCCCGCCTGGCCGGCAGCTCCGATCTGTACCAGCACTCCGGGCGCACACCGATCGCCTCGATCAACTTCGTCACCGCGCACGACGGCTTCACCATGCGGGACCTGGTCTCCTACAACGACCGTCACAACGAGGCCAACGGTGAGGGCGGCCAGGACGGCGAGAGCCATAACCGCTCCTGGAACTCGGGGACGGAGGGGCCCACGGAGGATCCTGAGATCCGGGATCTGCGGCTGCGTCGGATGAAGAACCTGATGGCCACGCTCCTGCTCAGCCAGGGTGTGCCGATGATCCTGCACGGCGACGAGATGGGCCGCACCCAGAACGGCAACAACAACACCTACTGCCAGGACAACGAGCTGGCGTGGATGGACTGGGAGCTGGACCAGCACCAGATGGAGATGCTCTGGTTCACCCAGAACATGATCGCACTGCGTCGTGAGCACCCGATCTTCCGCCGCCGTCGTTTCCTGCAGGGGATCACGCGCGATGGCGCCGATTCGGACCTGCCCGATGTCGAGTGGCTCGGCACGGACGGCGCGCTCATGACCGAGGAGGCGTGGGAGGACGCCCAGAACAAGTGCCTGACGATGTTCCTCGACGGCGCCGCGATCCCCGAGCCGAACCTGCGTGGTGAGCGCATCGTCGACCATTCGGCGCTGGTGCTGTTCAACGCCTCTGGCAACCCGGTGGACTTCACCCTGCCGCCGGCGGACCACGGCCAGGAGTGGAAGGTGGTGCTGGGCACCGGAGGAACCATCGACGTCGGTGCCGTCCTCGGGGCCGGTGAGTCCCTCACCCGCCCTGCCCATTCGATGCTGGTGCTCATGCGCCCGCCGAGAGGGGCCCACGGCGAGAGCAGCCCGAACGAGGACGAGGAGCGTCCCGCTCGCGCCTGAGGCCGAACCGCCCCTCCCCCGGGGGCGCGATCTAGGAGAGCATCGACCAGTGAGCATCGATCCCGGTCGCCGTCCCGCGGCGCCGCACCCTGAGCCCGCCACCTCCACGCGCGCGCTGCGCGCGATCCGTCCGGTGCCCACGTCGACGTACCGCCTGCAGCTGCACGCGGACTTCACGGCCGACGACGCCGCTGCGGTGGTGCCCTACCTCTCCCGTCTCGGAGTCGGTCACCTCTTCTGCTCCCCTGTGCTGCAGGCGGCACCCGGCTCGACCCACGGCTACGACGTGGTCGATCATTCCCGCATCGGCGAGGAGATCGGCGGCGAGGGCGCGCTGCGACGTCTGGCGGCCACCGCGCACGCCCACGGGATGGGGCTGATCGTGGACGTGGTGCCGAACCATATGGCGATCCCCACCCCGATATGGCACAACCGGGCGCTGTGGTCCGTGCTGAGAGAGGGGCCGCGCTCCGCCTTCTCCGATTGGTTCGATCTGGACCCCTCGGCCGAGCTGTCGATCCTGGTGCCCGTGCTGGGCCGCCCGATCGGCGCGGTCCTGGCCGATGGGGAGATCACCGTGGGGCGGGAGGTGGTCCCGCAGGCTGACGGCTCGAGCATCCCCCAGACCGTCGTGCGCTACTACGACCACGTGCTCCCCGTGGCGGCGGGCACCGAGCATCTCGGACTCGCGGATCTGCTGGACCGCCAGTGGTACCGCCTGGCGTACTGGAAGGTCTCCGACGAGGAGCTGAACTACCGGCGCTTCTTCGACGTGGACACGCTCGCCGGCCTTCAGGTGGAGCTTCCGCACGTCTTCGCCGCGACCCATGACACGCTGCTGCGGCTGCAGGGCGAAGGCGTGATCGATGGATATCGCATCGATCACCCCGATGGTCTGGCCGATCCGCGCGGCTATCTGCGCGACCTCGAGGAGGCGACCGGCGGGGCCTGGACCGTGGTGGAGAAGATCCTCGAGGGCGAGGAGCACCTGCCCGGGGACTTCCCCTGCGCCGGGACCACGGGCTACGACGCCCTGTGGCGGGTGGGCGGTCTGTTCCATGATCCGCACGGCGCGATAGGGCTGACCCATCTGTGGCAGCGCCGCACCGGCGACCTGCGGCCGTTCGAGGAGGTCGCCGAAGAGGCCACGGACCAGATCATCTCCACCAGCCTGTGGGCCGAGATCGAGCGGCTGACCACGCTGATCCACCGCATCTGCCAGGAGGACATCCGCCTGCGCGACACCACCCGTCGGAACCTGCAACGGGCGGTGGTCGCACTGCTGGGATCGATGGACCGCTACCGCGCCTACATCGTGCCGGGCGAGCCGGCGCCCGGCTCGGAGCGGGCTGTGATCGAGCAGGCCGCGGCGAGAGCGCGCCAGCGGTGGGGCGAGGACGAGGACATGGCCGGCACCCTCGACATCGTGGTCGCGCTGGTCTGCGGGGACGAGGTGGGCAGCGCCGGGCGCACCCGCAGCGCGGACCGGGACGAGGTGGTGGTGCGCTTCGCGCAGACCTGCGGGCCCGTTCACGCCAAAGGCCTCGAGGACACCGCGTTCTACCGCTACACCCGCTTCCTCGCGGTCAACGAGGTGGGGGCCGATCCCGACCGGATCGGGGTCGAGCCCGATCAGCTGCACGACCACGCCCAGTCCATGGTCCGCAACCGCCCGGACGCGATGACGACCCTGTCCACCCATGACACCAAGCGTTCCGAGGACGTGCGGGCGCGCCTGGCAGTGCTCACCGAGCAGCCGCTCGAGTGGGCGCTGACGGTGCAGGACCTCGATCGGGCCACGGCCGAGCACCGCGGGGATCGTGTCGACGGGGCGATCGAGCTGCTGCTGTGGCAGACCCTCGCCGGCTGCTGGGATCTGCCGGGCTCCGCAGCGGCCCCGCTGACGCAGGAGCGCCTGGAGAGCTACCTGCTCAAAGCCATGCGCGAGGCGAAGTCCTTCACCACCTGGACCGAGCAGGACACCGAGTACGAGCAGCAGGTGCTGGCGCTGGGCCGGGCCGCGCTGGGCTCGCCGGAGGTGGACCGGGTGCTCACCGGATGGACCCGCCGCACGGCCGCCGCCCAGCGCACCGCGATCCTGGGCCAGAAGCTGGTGCAGCTGACGATGCCCGGGGTGCCGGACGTCTACCAGGGCAACGAATCGATCGACTTCTCCCTGGTGGACCCCGACAACCGCCGGCCCGTGGATCACAGCGCCCATGAGGCACGGCTGGTGCGGATGATCGAGGGTGCCGGCCCCGACGGGATCGGTGACGAGAAGCTGTGGCTCACCCACCTCGCGCTGGTGCTGCGCAGGGACCGTCCCGAGCTGTTCCAGGGCAGGGAGGCCAGCTATCGCCCGCTGCCCACCACCACCGGGCACGCTGTGGCGTTCGGCCGCGCGGTCGGCGAGCGCGAGGTCGAGGCGGTCACCGTCGTCACCCGGCTCGCCCACGGCCTCTCCCAGCGCGGCGGGTGGGGCGACAGCTGGATCGCACTGCCGCCCGGACGGTGGCGGAACGTGCTCGACGGCGCCGAGTTCGAGGGCGTGCAGGTCGCCCTCGACGACCTGCTCGACGACTGGCCCGTGGCGCTGCTGGTGCGCACCGAGAGGATGGAGGAGGCCCGGTGAGCATCCGGCAGACGCTCTGCCCGGCGGCTCGCGCCCACGACC
>JAAZLF010000282.1 GCA_012799425.1 Actinomycetales bacterium
CATCGAGTACTGGGCGCTCGAGGAGGCGAAGCTGCAGCGCAAGCCGAAGCCCAAGCCTCTGGCGACCCGCGTGGCGCTGGTGACCGGCGGTGGCTCCGGCATCGGGAAGGCCACCGCCGAGCGTCTGGTCGCCGAGGGTGCGTGCGTGGTGATCGCCGATCTGAACCTCGAGAACGCCGAGCAGACCGCGCAGGAGCTGGGCGGCCCTGACAGGGCCGTCGCGCTGCGGGCCGACGTCTCCGACGAGCAGGCCGTGGTCGAGATGGTCGCCGAGGCGGCCCTCGCCTTCGGCGGCCTCGACCTCATCGTCAACAACGCCGGGCTCTCGCTGTCCAAGCCGCTTCTGGAGACCAAGGCGAAAGACTGGGACCTCCAGCACGACGTGATGGCCCGCGGCTCCTTCCTCGTCTCCCGTGAGACGGCGCGGCTGATGATCGACCAGGCCATGGGCGGGGACATCATCTACATCTCCTCGAAGAACTCCGTGTTCGCCGGCCCGAACAACATCGCCTACTCGGCGACCAAGGCCGATCAGGCGCATCAGGTGCGGCTGCTCGCGGCAGAGCTCGGCGGCCACCAGATCCGCGTCAACGGCATCAACCCCGACGGGGTGGTGCGCGGCTCCGGCATCTTCGCCGGCGGCTGGGGTGCGTCGCGGGCGAAGGTCTACGGCGTGCAGGAGGAGGAGCTCGGCGAGTTCTACGCCCAGCGCACCCTGCTCAAGCGCGAGGTGCTGCCCGCGAACGTCGCGAATGCCGTGTTCGCGCTGACTGCCGGGGACCTCTCCCACACCACCGGTCTGCACGTCCCGGTGGATGCGGGCGTGGCCGCAGCGTTCCTGCGATGAGCGCCGTGCAGCAGGCCGACGAGCCGCTGGCGGTCGCCGCGATCGATCTCGGCGCCACCTCGGGCCGCGTGATGCTCGGGGTGGTCGACCACGGCCGGATCGAGCTGGTCCCGGCGCACCGCTTCGAGAATCGGCTGCAGGACGTGGACGGCCAGCTGCGTTGGGACATCGACGCCCTCTGGGCGGAGGTGCGGCAGGGCCTGCGCGCTGCGCACGAGGGGGCCGTGGCGCGTGGGATGGGCGGCCTCGCCTCGATCGGGGTCGACTCCTGGGCGGTGGACTACGGCCTGGTCGGCCCGGACGTCGTCGAGGCCGACGGAGCGTCCCTCCCGGGCAGCGGGGAGGTGTTCGGCGGCGTCGTCGCCTACCGCGATGGCCGCACCGACGGGATCGCAGAGTCCTTCGCCGAGGACGTGCCCCGGGAGCGGCAGTACGCGCTGACGGGTATCGCCCAGCAGCCCTTCAACACGCTCTACCAGCTGGTGGCCGATGACCGCCTGGCGGGTCTGCCCGGCGGCACGACGCTGCTGATGCTCCCCGACCTGCTGGGATACCGGCTCACCGGGCGTCGCCGCACCGAGCGCACCAACGCCTCGAGCACCGGGATGCTGGCGCTCGAGCAGCAGGACTGGTCCCACGAGCTGCTGGACGCGGCCGGAGTGGATCCTGCGCTGCTCGCCCCGCTGCTCTCCCCCGGTGAACGCCTGGGCACGGTGCTGCCGCAGCTCGCGGACGAGCTCGGGATCGGCCAGGTGCCGGCGATCGCCGTCGGCTCCCATGACACCGCCTCGGCGGTGCTCGCGGTGCCCGCCGCGGAGGATGCCCACCCCGTCGCCTTCATCTCCTCGGGCACCTGGTCCCTGATCGGACTCGAGCTCGGCGCCCCCGTACCGACGCCCGCCGCGCTCGCGGCCGGGTTCACCAACGAGGGCGGCGTGGACGGCACGACCCGCTTCCTGAAGAACGTGGCGGGGATGTGGCTGGTCAGCGAGTCGATCCGGCAGTGGGAGGAGGAGGGCGCACGTGTCGATCTCGCAGATCTGCTGTCGGCCGCGGCCGTGATGCCCGCGCATCGCTTCCGGATCGATCCCACCGATCCCGCGTTCCTCGCCCCCGGCCGGATGGCGGACCGCGTGACGATGGCCGCCGAGCCGCTCGAGGGCGAGGATGAGCGGCCCCGCACGCCCGCACAGCTGGTGCGCTGCATCCTCGAATCCCTCGCCGAGACGTACCGCGACGAGCTGCACGCCGCATGCCGCCTGGCACGGATGCCGCTGCCGGAGCGCCTGCACGTGGTGGGCGGCGGCAGCCGCAACGCCCTGCTGAACCAGCTCACCGCCGATGCCCTGGGCATCGAGGTGGTGGCAGGACCGATGGAGGCCACGGCGCTGGGTAACGTGGCACTGCAGGCGCGTACGCTCGGCGCGGTCGGCGAGGACCCCGGGGCGCTGCGCGAGCTGGTGCGGGCGAGCGTGGAGCTGGAGAGGTTCAGTCCGTCCGCTGCTGCCGGATGATCCCCGAACGGTTTCGGGATCACCGGCCCCATCACCCACGCGCCTCGCCACCGCCTACTGCGAAGGAACCCCTCTGATGAGAAGACAGCTCCCCCAGCCCCGCGAACTGCTCGAGCTGATGCAGTTCAAGGCCCCGGATCTCAACGCTCGTCGGCGCCGGCTCAGCGCCGCGCTGACCATCGAGGACCTGCGGACGATCGCGAAGCGACGCACGCCCCGGGCAGCATTCGACTACACCGACGGCGCGGCGGAGTCCGAGCGCTCTCTGGCCCGGGCACGGCAGGCCTTCGCCGACGTGGAGTTCAATCCCGGCGTGCTGCGGGACGTCTCCGACGTCGACACCTCCCGGGAGGTGCTCGGGGGTTCGAGCGCGATGCCCTTCGCGATCGCGCCGACGGGCTTCACCCGCCTGATGCAGACCGAGGGCGAGACCGCCGGGGCGGGCGCCGCCCAGGCCGCCGGGATCCCGTTCACGCTCTCGACGCTGGGCACCACCTCGATCGAGGACGTCGCCGCCGCGGCACCGCACGGCCGCAAGTGGTTCCAGCTGTACGTGATGCGGAAGCGGGAGATCTCCTACGACCTGGTCGAACGCGCCGCACGGGCGGGCTTCGACACCCTGCAGTTCACGGTCGACACCCCGGTGGCCGGGGCGCGCCTGCGCGATACCCGCAACGGCTTCTCGATCCCGCCGCAGCTGACGGCCCGCACCGTGCTCGACGCGATCCCGCGCCCCTGGTGGTGGATCGACTTCCTCACCACGCCCACGCTCGAGTTCGCCTCGCTGTCCTCGACCGGCGGCACCGTGGGCGAGCTGCTGGACTCCGCGATGGATCCCACCATCAGCTTCGAGGATCTCGAGATCATCCGCGGCCTGTGGCCCGGGAAGCTCGTGGTCAAGGGGGTTCAGACGCTCCAGGACGCGAAGACGTTCACCGATCTGGGCGTGGACGGGATCATCCTGTCCAACCACGGCGGGCGCCAGCTCGACCGCGCTCCGGTCCCCTTCCATCTGCTGCCCGAGGTCGCGCGCGAGGTCGGCGCCGACACCGAGATCGGCATCGACACCGGCATCATGCACGGCGCGGACATCGTGGCCGCCGTGGCCCTCGGCGCCCGATTCACCCTGATCGGCCGCGCCTACCTGTACGGACTGATGGCCGGTGGCCGGCCGGGCGTGGATCGCACGATCGAGATCCTCTCCGAGCAGGTGGTGCGCACCATGAAGCTGCTCGGTGCGCACTCCCTCGACGAGCTCGAACCGCAGCACGTCACGCAGCTGCAGCGCCTGGTGCCCGTGCGCCGCGGCGCGGCGGACATCGCGGCTCGCTGAGCACTGCGCCCTCAGAGGGCACGCCGACCGGAGCTGCGCTTCCACAGCACCAGCGCGATCACCCCCAGCAGGATCGGACCGGCCACGGTGACGGTGCGCCACACCAGCACGGCGGCGAGCGCGGGCTCGATCACCCGCTCGAGGACTTCCGCCATCTCGCCCAGCCGTGGATGGTGGTGGCCCGCGGTGCGCGGCTGCTGAGGCCGCAGGTCGATCGGATCGCGAAGATCGACGCCCACCTGGATGCGCTCACCCCGTCGTCGACTCCCGCTCCACCAGGGTCGGGGTGAAGCTCACGTGCCGCGGCGGGGCGGAGGCATCGGCGATCTGTTCCTCGAGCAGCGCGAGACCGGTGCGGCCCATCAGATCCGCCGGCTGGGACACGGAGGTCAGCGGCACCACGGTGGAGCGGGCGAAGGCGATGTCGTCGTAGCCCACCAGGGCGATCTCCTCGGGCACGGCGACCTGGTGGCGGAAGGCGAAGGCCTGCAGAACGCCCACGGCGAGCAGATCGTTGACGCAGAACACGGCGTCGGGACGCTCCGCGGCACTGCGTGCCACCACCGCCTCGCCCACGGTGCGCCCGGCGAGCACGGTGAGGTCCGCGGCCTCGAGCACCTCCAGCTCGATGCCGGCCGCCTCGGCGGCGCGCCGCGCGCCGCTGAGCCTGTCGGCGACCTGGCGCAGGTCCTGGCGGGCGGCGACCACGCCGATGCGGCGGCGCCCCAGGGCGGCCAGATGCTGCACGGCGATCTCGCCGCCGGCGATGTCGTCGACGCTCACCGAGGAGCCGCGCGCATCGGGCTCGCTCTCGACCAGCACCACCGGGGTGCCCCGGGCGCGGATGGCCTCGAC
>JAAZLF010000283.1 GCA_012799425.1 Actinomycetales bacterium
CAACCGGGTCCGCGGCGAGTCCACCGGCCAGTTCGCCGAGCTGGCCCCCGCCGCCCGCACGATGAGCGCCCAGGCCACTGCGGAGGACCACCAGGACGAGCTCGACGGCAAGCGCGCCGAGCGCCGCGGTGCCGCTGAGAAGGCTGCTGAGCTCTCGGGCCCGGCGAACCTGCGCTGATCACTCCGGTGCGGTCGGCGTCGGCCCAGGCATCGCCCCCGGCGCCGACCGCACCTAAGATCCGTCCATGTCGCGAACCATCTACCTCACCGGCGAGGCGAAATCGCCCACCAACAATCCGATCACCTCGCAGTGGGGACTTTTCTTCATCGGCCTCGTGGTCGATACTGAGACCCACGTCATCCACGCCGCGGACTGCACCGCCACGTTGACGCTCACCGTCGAGTTCGTCCGCGAACTGCTGGTGGGGCGTTCGCTCCTCGAGGATGACGTGCTGGTGGAGTCGATCACCGACAGGTACCACGGGTCCTCGCAGAGGGCGCTCGCCGCCGCAGTGCGCAGCGCCGCCGCGAAGTACCGCGACTTGTCGGCCGATCCCGCCTCATAACCGCATACCCGCTGCCGCCCGCCCGGAACCTCACCGAACCGGACCCCGTCGGAAGCACCGTGAACGCGCCTGCCGGCAGGTGCCGCTCCTCGGTGCTTCCGATTTTTTGTTCCCGGGCAGCGGTCCGTCCCCGTCCCCGAGGAGTCCCCCGTGATCACCGACGGCCTGCTCATGCTCGGCGTCCTGCTGGCGCTGTCCTGTGTGCTGATCGTGCTCGAACGCACCACCGGCTGGAAAGTCTTCAAGTACGTGCCCGGCATGGTCTTCATGTACCTGCTGTGCGCGACCCTGAACACCCTGGGGGTGTTCGGCCAGGACGAGGCCACCCGCGAGCCCGTCGCCCAGATCAAGGATGTGCTCCTGCCGGCGATGATCTTCCTGTTCCTGTTCGGCTGCGACCTGCGCAAGATCATCCGTCTCGGACCGAAGCTGCTGCTGACCTTCTTCGTGGCCGCTGCCTCGCTCTCCGCGGGCATGGTGATCGTCTACGCGATCTTCCAGAACGCGGTGCACAACGAGTCGTGGAAGGTGTTCGGCGCGCTGCTGGCCTCCTGGACCGGCGGCAGCGCGAACATGGTCGCGGTGCAGGACATCCTGCAGGCGCCGGAGAACATCTTCGGGTACGCGCTGATCACCGACACGATCGGCTACTCGGTGTGGCTGATGCTGATGTTCGCCTCGGTCGCGGTCTCGCCGAAGTTCAACAAGTGGACGAAGGCGAACACCTCCTACCTCGAGTCCCACGCCGGTGAGCTCGAGGACGAGAAGCACCCGGTCACCGTGGCATCGCTGTCGATCGTGGTGTTCGGCGCGATCTTCGTCTCGACCGTGTCCATCTGGATCGGCGGCCTGCTGCCGGAGTACGGCGCGGTCATCAACGGCACCACCTGGTCGATCCTCATCGTCTCCCTGCTGGGCCTGGTCATCGCCGTGACCCCGCTGGGCAGGACCGCCGGATCGAGCGAGGTCGCGACGCTGATGCTGTTCGTGGTGATCGGGCAGATCGCCTCCGGCTCGGACTTCTCCGCGATCACCCAGGCCCCCATCTACCTGCTGATGGGCGCGATCGTGCTCGCCTTCCACGCGGCCGTGATGGTGGTCTACGCGAAGCTCACCCGGACCGAGCTGTTCTCCCTCGCCGTCGCCTCGACCGCGAACGTGGGAGGCATCGCCTCCTCCCCCGTGGTCGCCGCGGCGTTCAACAAGCAGCTGGTTCCCGTCGGCGTGCTGTACGCGCTGATCGGCTCGTTCATGGGCACCTTCGTGGGCCTCGCCGTCGCTCAGCTGATGTCAGCCCTGTGACGGGAGGGA
>JAAZLF010000026.1 GCA_012799425.1 Actinomycetales bacterium
CAGCGGCACGGCGATCAGCAGCGCGTACAGGCCCAGCAGCACGCCGCGCGGCAGCTCGGACCAGTCCGGCCGGCGCCGGGAGCGGGTGGCGGGCGAGGCGGTGGTGCTCATCGGTCTCCCCCTCCCGAGGCCAGGGCCACGGCTCGACGCTGCAGGATCGTGATCACCGCGATGACGATCATGAAGATCACCGACTGCGCGGCGGCGTAGCCCATCTCGAAGTTCCGGAACGCGGTGGCGTAGATCAACGTCGCCAGGATCTCCGTGGCGTGGTTCGGTCCGCCGCCGGTCGAAGCGATGATCAGGTCAAAGGCCTTGAACGATTGGATGGTGGTGTAGGCGACCACGATCACCGTGGCCGGCTGCACCAGCGGGAAGGTGACGAAGCGGAGCTTCTGCCAGCGCCCGGCGCCGTCCAGCCCGGCTGCGTCGTAGAGGTCCTGCGGGATCTGCTGCAGGCCGGCGATGTAGACGACCATCATCTGCCCGGCATGGAACCAGATCTGCACGAAGGCCAGGTAGTAGATCGCCATGTCCTGGTCGCCCAGCCATGGCTGCTGCAGCGAGCCCAGCCCCACCGCGGCCAGCAGCCGGTTGGCCAGACCGAAGGTCGGGTCGTAGACGAAGCTCCAGATGAACGCGACCGAGACCGAGCTCAGCACCGTCGGGAAGAAGAACAGCGCCCGCAGGAAGATCGAGAGCCGGGAGCTGCGCAGCAGCGCGAGGGCCAGGGCGAGGGACAGCACCGTCTGCCCGATCACCACCACCAGCATGAACGACAGCGAGTTGCCCACCGCCCGCCGGAACACCGAGTCGTTCGTGGCGAGATTGCGGTAGTTGTCCAGGCCCACCCACGCGAAGTCGGCCGAGAGCCCGTTCCAGTCCGTCAGCGAGAACTGGAAAGCCTGCAGCGTCGGCCACAGCACGAACCACAGGTAGATCACCGCCGCCGGGGCCAGGAAGGCGAGCAGGACCGGGTCGATCCGTCTGCGGCGTCGGGCGCCGGGTCGACCGGTCAGAGACGCTGGGACCGTCCTCCTGCCGCCTCGTTCCTCGGCAGCACGTCGGCCGGTCAGAGCTGCTCCTCCACCAGCTTCTGCGCCTCCTCCGCCGCCTGCTCCGGCGTGGAGCCGGTGGCGACCGCGACCAGGGAGTTCTCGATCGCCGAACGGATGTCGAGGTCGATGAACTGGAAGCGGGGAGCCAGCAGAGTGTTCCGCGAGATCCACGGCGAGAGGGCCTGCAGATCCGGGTTCTCGTACTCCACACCCTGCACGGTGACGTGCTGCGAGGTGCCGTCGCCGTACACGGCCGCGTTGACCGGATCGGAGAGGAACTCGATCCACGCCGCCGCGCCCTCGGGATTCTGGGCCGCGGAGTTGATGCCCAGGATGTAGGTGGAGTTGAAGATCCCCTCGAAGGCGGGCTCCTCCCCGGCGGCGTTCGTCATCACCGGCGCGAACTCGAGCGGGAACTCGCCTCCCGCCTCGCGCACCTGACCGATCTGGTAGCTGCCGGTGGGCAGGATCGCGGCCTCGCCCTGGCTGAACAGGGACAGCACACCGTCCACGCCCGAGCCGGAGAAGTTGTCCTGGAAGAAGGTCGACAGCTCCTGGAATCGGGTGAGGGCCTGCACCCACCAGTCATCGGTCGCCTTGTTCTCCCCGGTCTCGATCTTCGCGAACATCTCCTCGTCCGGGCCGAGGTTCATCGCCAGGGAGTTGATGATCTGGAAGGCATTGGCGGGATCGTTGCCCGGCCAGGCGATCGGGGTCACGCCGATCCCCTTGAGCTTGTCCATCAGATCCAGGTAGGCGTCCCAGTCCCCGGGGACCTCGCTGACCCCGGCCTGCTCGGCCAGCTCGGTGTTCAGCAGCGGCATGTTGAACACCAGCTGGTACGGCAGGCCCAGCTGGGCGCCCTCGTGCTGGCCGGGGGTGATGAGGTTCTCCTCGTAGCTGCCGACGTAGCTCGCCTCGCCCAGGTCGGTGAACAGGCCCAGCTGTGCGAACTGGTCCAGCTGGGTGCCGCGGAAGGCGGTGAGCGCATCGCCGATGTCGCCGCCGCGCGCCTTCTGCGCGGCGGTGGACTGGTACTGCTCCGACGGGTCGATGGTCTGCTCGACCGTGACTCCGGACTGCTCCGCGAACGCGGCGGCGAGCTCCTCGAGCACCGCCTTGTCCTCGCTGCGCCAGTGGTAGAAGTTCACGGTGCCGCTCGCGTCCCCGCCCGGCTCGGGTGCGGCATCCGGTTCGTCGTCGGCGCCGCCGCCCGGGCCGCCGCAGGCGGCGAGCACGGCACCCGCGCCGCCTGCGCCCAGGGCGGCCAGCAGGCTGCGACGGGCGACGCCGGGGGAGCTGCGGGAGGAGGAGCGCAGGGAAGGAGAACGGAGGGAGGAGGAGTTCATGGCGGGCTCCGAACGGTGAGGAGGGACGGGATCAGACGCCGACGGCGTGGGGCAGGGGCCTGCCGGCCAGACGTTCGCGGACGCGCGGCAGCACCTCGCGTCCCACCCGCAGGGCTTCGTCGCCGTGCGGGTAGCTGGAGAGGATGAACTCGCCGATGCCCAGATCGGCGTACTCCACCAGCCGGTCGGCGACCTCGTCGTGCGAGCCGACCAGCGCAGTGCCGACGCCCTCGCGCATCAGCCCGATCCCGGACCACAGGTTCGGGGCGATCACCAGGTCCTGGACGTCCTGCGGGAGCTCGGTGCCGTGCAGGGCGCCCATCCGGGCCTGGCCCACCGAATCCATGGATGCCTTGTGCTTCTGCACCGCGGCGACCGATTCCGCATCGAAGGTCGACTGGATGTCCGCAGCCGCCTGCCAGGCCTCCTCGGAGGTGTCGCGGGAGATGACATGGATGCGCAGTCCGTAGTCGAGCTCGCGACCGGCAGCATCCGCGGCGGTGCGGACGGTGTCGATCCGCTCGGCGATGTCCGAGAGCGGCTCGCCCCACAGCAGATAGGTGTCCGCCTGCGCGGCGGCGACCTCGACCGCCTTCTCCGAGGCGCCGCCGAAGAAGATCGGCACCGGCTGCGAGGTGGGCTCGGAGAGCTTCGCACCCACCAGGTGCAGGTGCCGGCCCTCGATGTCGACCTGCTCGCCCGCCAGCAGCGGGCGGATCGCCCGCAGCGCCTCGTCGGTGATCTCGTAGCGCTCGTCGTGGGGGACGTGCACGCCGTAGCCGGCCTGCTCGGCCGGGTTGCCGCCGG
>JAAZLF010000027.1 GCA_012799425.1 Actinomycetales bacterium
GCAGGCCCTCCCGCAAAAGCTGGTTCGCGCGGTCCGCGATCCAGCCGGTCGCGTCCGTGTCCGCGGGGCCGCCATGCGGCGGGTTGTACTTGAAACCGCCGTCGCGCGGCGGGTTGTGGCTCGGGGTCACCACGATGCCGTCGGCCCGTCCCGGATCATTCGCCGCCCGGCCGCGGTTGTGAGTCAGGATCGCGTGCGAGACCGCCGGGGTGGGGGTGTACCCGTCGAGCGAATCGACCTGGACGGCGACGTCGTTGCCGACCAGCACCTCGAGGGCCGTGTCGAAGGCGGGGCGCGAGAGGGCGTGGGTGTCGCGCCCGATGAACAGCGGGCCGCGGATGCCCTGTGCCGCGCGGTACTCGACGATCGCCTGGGTGGTCGCGGCGATGTGGTCCTCGTTGAACGCAATATCGAACGAGGAGCCGCGGTGCCCGGAGGTGCCGAAGGAGACGGCCTGGTCCGGATCCGCGGCGTCCGGATGGAGGTCGTAGTACGCGTCCAGGAGCGCATCGACGTCGACGAGGTCCTCCTCCAGTGCCTGCTGGCCTGCACGGGGGTGCATGATCACCACTCCATCCTCGAGTTCGGGGTCTTCGCGACACTCTAGGTCAGCAGGGCCCGCGCAGCACCGGGGGCGACTGCGGGATGAGACGACCGCCCCGCGACGCTCAGGCGCGGCGCGACCGCACCAGCTTCACGATGCCGATGATCGTGAGCACCAGGCCGATCAGGCCCGCGATCACCCCCACGACCAGACCGATCAGCAGCGGGCCGGCCATGCTGAACACGCTGTAGGGGCCCAGGTGGGCTGGGGCGTCGGTCCCCGTGCAGGTGATCGTCACCGTGGTCTCCTGCACGGCGGCGACGCCCAGCACCTGCACGTACTCGGAGCCGTCGCCGAAGGTGGTGTCGGTGGAGCTGGGGACCGTGGTCACGGCACCCGGGTCCGCGCCCTCGGCGGTGCACTCGGCCGTGGCCTCGTCCGCCTTCGGGACGTAGACGATCACCATCTCGTTGGCGGGCACCTCGACCTGCGCGGTGGCGTTCTCCATCGTCGTCGGTCCGCTCGATGCGTCGACGGCCAGCGAGCTGACCGACCACACGATCCCGCCGATCGTCACGACCGGCGCGATCACCACGAGCAGCACCAGACCGATGATCAGGGGCCAGAGCCCGCGCCGCTTGCGGGGCGCGGGGCCGGGGCCCGTCGAGCCCGGCAGCGGGCCCGTCTGGGGCGCGTACGGATCGAAGGGGCCGGGGCCCGACGGCGAGCTGAAGCTCGAGGGCGAGCCGAATCCGGAGGGCGAGTCGAAGCCCGAGGGGGAGGCGGGGCCGGGGCTGCCGTAGGCGGGCGCTCCCTGGGCCGGGCCGTCCCCGCTCCCGTGGACGGGAGGGTTCGGTCCCGGCAGTCCGTAGCTGGGACGCTTGCGCGGGGCGGGCGTCGAGGACTGTCCGTCGGACATCTGGGCTCCTTCTCGGCGGGGATCGGGCCAGGATAGTGGTCGATCCTCCGAGGGGGCCGAATCGGTCCCGGGCCCGTGCGCTCAGGTCGCGATGAACTCCAGCAGCACCCCGACCAGCGCGGCTCCCAGCACGGCCGTGGCCAGGGGCGTGGCCAGCCAGATCAGCAGGATGTGGAGCGCCACCCGCCAGCGCACGGTGCGCAGGCCGCGAGCGAGCCCCGCCCCGACCACGCTCGATGCCAGGGAATGGGAGGTCGAGATCGGCGACTCGAGTCCGAAGAGGCTCAGGGACATCGTCGCGGCCGACGAGGACTCCGCGGCCAGGCCCTGCGCGACCGACAGGTCCGTGAGGTTCCGGCCGAGCGTGCGGATGATGCGGTGCCCGCCCACCAGGGTGCCGGCACCGATCGCGAGCGCGACCGCGACCATGACCGCCGTCGTCGACACCGGCGAGATGCTCGTGGTCGCGGCCGCGAGGACCACCACGGCCAGCGGCAGCCGCGAGTCGTTGATCCCGTGCCCGGTCGCGACAGCCCCGGCGGAGACGGTCTGGGCGAAGCGCAGGTGGCCGCGCAGCAGGCGCTCGTTCCGGCCGAGGCTGAGGACGGCCTGCATCACGCCGAAGGCGAGGGCCGCCGAGAGCACCGGCCCGATCACGGAGATCCCCAGCAGGATGCCGAGCTGCTCCCAGTCCGCGGCCGCGCCGATCGCGAGCGAGACGCCGAGGGTGGAGCCGAAGAAGGCGTGCCAGGTGGACGAGGGCATGCCGATGTACCAGGTCAGCAGGTCCCAGGCGATCGTGGAGAGCATCATCGCGATCAGCGCGAAGCCGAGCACGTCAGGTCTTCCTGCAGTCTCCTGCGACAGCGGCGACAGGCCCAGCAGACGTATCGCCCAGGGCGTGGTCACAGCGATGATCGCCATCCCCAGCAGGGCCCCGAGCACGTTGAGGATCGCGGCCATGGTCAGCGCCGTCGACTCCGGCAGGGTGCGGGTGGTGATCGTGGTCGAGACGGCGTTGGAGGCGTCGTGGAAACCGTTCATATAAGCCATCGCGAGTGCGAGGACGATGACCGCCACGAGCAGGGACGGCGTCACTCAGGCGTCCTTGACCCGCAGCAGATCCGCGATCCGGGCGACCCGCTCCTGCAGGGTGATCGTGTGCCGGATCGACTCGGCGACATCGTGCAGGGGCAGCAGCTCCTGCGTCGCTCCGCCGCGCGTGTACAGCTCGCCGAGGGCCCTGCGCACCATCCGCTCGCCCTGCCGGGTGAGCTTGCGGACCTGCTCGTAGTAGTCGCCCAGCTCTCTGATCCCGGCCAGCTTCCAGCTCGCCGCCACCGTGAGCTCGGCGGCGCGCTCGATGCCCTTGGCCGCATCCAGCAGAGGAGTGGGCAGCTGACCCAGTCGCGACAGGACCAGCAGCTCCGCAGTGTGCTCCATCGCATCGACCGTATCGGCGATGGTGAGGGCGAAGTCGTACAGCA
>JAAZLF010000284.1 GCA_012799425.1 Actinomycetales bacterium
CCATCGCCTCGAGGAGGATCCGGCAGTCGCGTGCCGAGCGGGTGAAGGGCCCCAGGGTGTCGAGCGTGCGGGACAGCGGGA
Source organism: Actinomycetales bacterium (assembly GCA_012799425.1). GTDB lineage: Bacteria > Actinomycetota > Actinomycetes > Actinomycetales > Dermabacteraceae > Brachybacterium. Next base: position 82 of record JAAZLF010000284.1, read on the forward strand.
GGGTGCCGCCGGTGGGGATCAGCCCGCGCGTGGGTTTGAGCCCCGTGAGTCCTGTGGCGGTCGAGGGTCCCCGCACGGAGCCGCCGGTGTCGGAGCCCAGCGCGGCGAAGCACATCCCGGCGGCGGTCGCGGCGGCCGAGCCGCTCGAGGAGGTCCCCACCCAGATGTCCTCGCCCCAGGGGTTGATCGGGGTGGGCAGGCCGGGCCCGTGGTCGGTCAGCGCCGCCTCCGACATCCGCAGCGTGCCCAGCACGATCGCGCCGGCGTCGCGCAGGCGGCCGACCACCTCCGCTTCCTGCGTCAGATGGTGGTCGGCCAGGTGGGGCGAGCCGAAGGTCGTCGGCATCCCGGCGACGGCGTACAGGTCCTTCACCGCGATCGGGATGCCGTGCAGCGGTCCGCGCCAGTTCCCCTCGCGGATCTCCTGCTCTGCCCGTGCAGCCGCGGCGCGGGCACCGCCCGGATCGAGGTGCGCGTAGGCGTCCAGGAGAGGGTCGAGGCGCTCGATCCGTGTCAGGAGGGCCTCGACCAGGCCGGTGGGCAGCAGCTCCCCCGACCGGAGCTGGCCGGCGGTGGTCGCGATCGATGAGTAGTGCACGGGTCCTCCTTGCGCAGCGGGTCCACCACGGGTGGTCGCCGGGCTCCTGGAGCTGTGCTCCCCGCTCCGGCGCGGGCGCGTCCTGCGGCCCTGGTGCCCAGTCTGCGACATCACCTGCACGGTTGCCGGGCCGTCCACCTGTTCAGCGTCGGTCTGGACGGCCGCGATAACCTGAGGTCGACATGAATGCTCACAGTCCGCAGCCGCGAGAACGGCCGGCCAGCAGGGGGCGGGCCCCCTCCCGGTCGGGCTCCGGCGCGCCCCACGGCGGGGGCGGCCCGGGCAGGGGTCCGCGCCCGCTGGTGGGGAAGGTCCACGCCCCCTACTCGAAGGCCGTTTCGGCGCCGCGGCGGCGAGGTCGCTGGCTGACCGTCGGGGTTCCGTCGGTGCTGGGTGGCAGCCTGGGCCTGGGCAGCTTCCTGGTGCTCGGCGTGAGCAGCCTGATCGGCGGAGCGGGGCTGCTGGTGCCGCTCGCGGCCGGCGTCGGTGTCGCGGCGGTGGTCGGCGGGGGCACGGGGCTGCTGCTGCGCAACCGCTCCCCGCAGAGCGTCCGGTGGAACCGTTCTGCCGGCGAGATCCCTGCCGCCACCCGGGCGACGCTCGAGAAGATCGTGAAGGACTCCCGTTCGCAGCGGCGCCGGCTCCATCGGATGCGGCGCCGAGCACCGAGCCCGGTGGTGCGGCAGATCCTGCACCGTGCGGAGACGCTGCTGATGCGGATCGATGCGCTGCTGGGCTCGGCGTCGCTGCAGTCGCGCCGCTCCTCGGACGGCGACGTGATGACGCTCGAGGGGATGGCCGATCGGTACATCCCCGAGCTGGTGGATGCGCTGGAGAGCACCGTCGGGTTCCTCTCCCCCACCAGCCCCGAGGCCGCACGGGACAAGGCCGTCGCCAACCTCGAGAGCATCGACGATCAGCTGAGCGTCCTCTCCGAGAGCATCGACCGGATCGAGGACGACATCGTCTCGGGGGTCTCACGCTCGCTGGACGTCCACTCGGAGTTCCTGCGCACTCGCTTCGCCGACACCCGCGAGGGCCCCCTCGGCGAGCGCTGAGCCGTACCGGAGACCGCCGAGCACTGCTCAGCCCTGGGCAGGTGCCTCGTCGCCGCCGCTGCGGCTGGCGACCCCGGTCAGCGATCGGGAGAGCACGCCGTCGAGGTGATCGGACAGGGCACGCAGCGCCCCGTCGTGGTTGTGCTGGAGGACCTTCTCGAGGATGAGGCCGTGCTCGTGATGGGCGGTGTGGCCGTCGAAGGTCTCGGGGCCGCCGGACCAGGTCTGCCGCATCCGGTGCGTGTAGGTGCTGAGGTTCTCCACCATCGAATGCAGGTATCGGTTCCCGGCATGGGCGAAGAAGACCTGGTGGAACGCCCAGTCAGCACGGAAGTGCTCGGTCAGCAGAGTGTAGTCACCGGGGTCGGCCGCATCGATCCGGTCGAGGATCCCGGCATGGACGCGGTGGGCCTCCTCGAGGTCGGCGAGAAGGGCGTCGCGGTCCCGGAAGGCGCGGCCCAGCGCGGCGGACTCCACCACCTTGCGCGCCTCGAGCAGCTCGGACATGTGCTCGGCATCCAGCGGCGGGGCGACGACGTATCCGCGCAGCGCCACGTACTCGACCAGGCCGGAGCGCTCGAGGGAGACCATCGCCTCGCGCACCGGTGTCGGGGAGACCTCCAGGTCACGCGCGAGACCGTCGATGCTCAACCGGGCACCGGGAGCCCAGCGCGACTCGAGCAGGCGCTGGAGGATGAGCTCCTCGACCTCCGCGCGCAGGACCTGTCGTCGCACGACCATCTCGGCACTCCTTCTCGCCGTCGGCACGGGAACTCCGCCAGCTCCTCTGGCCGCACCCTATAGGAAGTTGCCATGACTGCCGCAGTCCGGCGCTCCGCCTCAGACGCTCGCGAGCACCACCGGCTGGCCGGTGCGCACGGACTCCTGCGCCGCGGCGACCACCGCGACGGTGCGCAGCCCCACCTCGCCGGTGGGGTCCACCGCCTCTCCGGTGCGGACCGCGTCGAGGAAGGCGTCCAGCAGGAGTGCGTCGGTGTCGGTGCCGTACGGGAGCCACTGGTCGTGCCCGCCCACATGCTGGGCGAAGGCGTCGATCTGCAGCTGCCCGCCGGTGCCGAGGGCCTGCAGGCGCAGACCGCCCCAGGTGGGAGCATCAGCCGGCTGCGACCAGGAGCAGTCGATCGTGGCGACCAGGCCGGAGTCGTAGGTCAGGGTGACCAGGCCCCCGGTCTCGGCGCCCTCCCCGGCTCGCTCGGCGTACAGGATGCGGTTGGTGACCGCGTGGACTGTCGCGGGCGGGCCGAACACCGAGTCGAGGATCTCTGCGATGTGCACGGTGTGGTCGACCATCGCGCCGCCCCCGGCGAGCTCGACGTCGGTGAACCAGTCGCGGCCTGCGGGGAGCTTGCCGTTGTTGGTGCCGGTCAACCCGATCACCTCGCCGAGCGTGCCGTCGGTGATCGCGGTGCGCAGCGCCTCGACCTCGGGGGCGAAGTGCACGGGGAACGCGGTCATCAGCACCACGCCGGCCTCCCGGCAGGCCGTGACCATCGCCTCCGCGTCGGGAAGGTTCGTGGCCAGCGGCTTCTCGCACAGCACGTGCACGCCGCGGCGGGCGGCCTCGAGCACGAGGTCCTTGTGGTGGGCGTTGGCGCTGGTCACGACGATGGCGTCGGGGCCGCCG
>JAAZLF010000285.1 GCA_012799425.1 Actinomycetales bacterium
CGGGTGATCACCACGGCGCCCGCACCGGCGCGGCGCCCGGCGACCACGTCGCGATCCAGAGTGTCCCCCACGTACCAGGCCTCCTCGGGGGTGACGCCGAGCGCCTCGGTGGCCAGGCGGATCATGTCCGGGTGGGGTTTGCGGATCCCCACCTCGTCGGAGTAGATCTGCACCCCGAAGTGCTCGGCCAGCCCGAGGTTCTCGAGGATCGTGCGGTGGGCGCGGCCGGAGTGGGCATTGGAGACGATCCCGAGGCGGATCCCACGGGTGGTGCACTCGATGAGCAGCTCGGCGATGCCGGGGCGCGGATGATGCTCCGCGACCAGCGGCGCCATCACGGCGAGCAGCTCCTGGGCGTCGAGGGCGAGGGCGCTGCGCACCGTCGGCGCGAGGTCGGCGAGCAGGAAGTCCTCGACGATCTCGCGCGGGGCGAGCTCGCGCGGGGCCAGGCGCCGGCTGGCGGCGTTCTTCCACAGCGACAGCGCGGAGCGGCCCACGCGCAGGGACTCCTCGACCTCTGCGGTCTCGAGCTCGGCGCCGACGGCGCGGGCGCGCTCGACCACGATCTCCGCGAGCTCCCGCGCCCAGCTCAGGCGGGAGGTGGTGGAGATGACCACGCCGCCGAAGTCCAGCAGCAGCGCACGCGGCGCCGGCAGGGCGGGGCGCGCGTCCCCGGGCCGCATCGCCTCGAGGACGGCGGGGGCGGAGCCGGCGGGGGCGGGTCCCGGCGGCGGGGTGCGAGGCGCAGTGCTCACGTCTCTCCGATCTGGAAGGGGGCGAGGCCGGCGGTCCCGACGTCGCACCAGCAACGCTAGGAAGGAAGCCCGGGCGCCTCGTGAACTCCTGGTGAACCTCCCGCCACACCTTCGGCTCGGGCACTGAAACTCTTCAGATCCCGAGGTCATCGGGCGGTGCGGCCGTGTAGACCGGTGTCATGGAGGGGGTCACGCTCGCAGACGTCGCCCGGGAGGCGGGGGTCTCCTCGGCGGCGGCGTCGATGGCGCTGAACGATCGTCCCGGGGTGGCTCGGGGCACCCGGGAGCGGGTGCTGCTCGCGGCGCGGCGGCTGGGATACCGCCGACGACGGCGCGGCGCGGGACTGATCGGGGTGATCCCCACGGACCTCGGCAATCCGTACCACACCGATGTCATCGCCGGGATCGAGGCGGAGGCGGAGACCCTCGGGCTCGGGGTGGTGATCGCCCATGGCCGGCGCGACAGCGACCATCTCGAACGCCAGCTGCAGCGCCTGCTCGACCTGGACGTGGACGGCATCGTCGCGGTCACCACGTGGCTGAGCCCGCACGCGCTCGAGCAGGCCGGGCGCACGGTGCCGGTGGTGGTGATCGGGCGGATGCAGGATGCGGTGCCGGGCACCGACGCGGTGCGGAACCTGGACCAGGCCGGGGCGGCGCTCGCGGTGCGGCACCTGGTGGAGCGCGGCCACCGCCGTCTCGCGCACGTGACCCTGTCCACGCGGCCGGGGCCGGCGATGCGCAGGGCCGGCTTTCTCGCCGAGGCCGAACGGCTGGGGCTGCGCGAGAACGCGCAGGTGATCGGCCCGGAGTCCGCGAGCGAGGGCATCGACCTGCTGCTGCGGGCGCTGCGCCGGGGCGATCCCACCGCCCCCACCGCCGTGTTCGCGGCGAATGACATCGCAGCGGTGGAGGTGCTGCACCGGGCCGCGGATCTGGGGGTCGAGGTGCCGGCCCGGCTGAGCGTGGTCGGCTACGACTCCTCCGCGGTCGCGCTCACCGTGCGCCCGCACCTGACCAGCGTGAACCAGCCCCGGCAGGAGATGGGGAAGCTCGCCGCGCAGATGCTGCGCGAGCGCCTGGCGGGACGGGACCACGACGCCTCGGCGAGCGTCGAGCCGGTGCTGCGGATCCGCGACTCGACCGGCCCGGGCCCCGCGCTGTCGGCGGGTGCTGCGGAGAGTGGAGTGTGACCTGCGCCCGCCCGGTTAGCGCGCACCTGCTGCGTCGGGTACTCTGATACCTGCTCTGAGGAGCGCTGGAGGATTCGCATAGCGGCCTAGTGCGCACGCCTGGAACGCGTGTTGGGTTAACGCCC
>JAAZLF010000286.1 GCA_012799425.1 Actinomycetales bacterium
CCGGGAAGCGGTACTTGGCCAGCGCGTAGCCGGCCGCGGTGGCGAAGTAGGTCGCCACCACCGAGCCCACGCCCGCGTACAGCAGGGAGTTCACGCCCCAGCGCGGGAAGATGCCGCCGTTGGCGGACAGCACCGCACCGAGGTTCTCGAACAGCTGGAAGCTCTCGCCGAACCAGAACCCGCTGGTGCCGAAGAGGTCCTCGGTGGACTTGGTGGCGTTGATGACCACCCAGTAGACGGGGACGAGGAAGTACAGCGCGATGATCGCCAGCAGTGCGGTGACGATGATCGTGGTGGTGGGCTTGCGGCCCGCGTCACGGCTGCCGGCGCGGGAATCCGCGGAGGCGGCCCGGCGGCGCGCTGCGGGGGCGTTCTTGGTGGTGTCCGTGGTGGTCATCGACGCTTCTCCGTCCAGGAGGAGATTCCCAGCGCGATCGCTGAGAGGGTGAAGGCCGCGACCGCGATGATCACTGCCTGGGCGGCCGCCATGCCCACGTCGTTGTACTGGAACGCGAAGGCGTAGGCGGACATGTTCGGGGTGTACTCCGAGGTGATGCCGGCGCTCATGGTCTGCAGCAGGCGCGGCTCCGCGAACAGCTGCAGCGTGCCGATGATCGAGAAGATGATCGTGAGCATCAGAGCCGGACGGATCAGCGGCAGCTGGATCGCCATCGCCACGCGGAACGAGGTCGCACCATCGATCTTCGCGGCCTCGTACAGCTCACCGGGGATCGACTTCAGCTGAGCGATGATGATCAGCATGTTGTAACCGGTGTAGGTCCAGGTCACGATGTTCGCGATCGACCACAGCACCATGTTCGGCCCCAGGAAGTCGATGCTGATCCCCACCACCTCGAGCGCATCCACGATCGGCGAGAGACCGGGGACGTACAGGAAGGACCACAGGATCGTGGCGATCACGCCGGGGATCCCGTAGGGCAGGAAGTAGGTGGCGCGGAAGAAACCCGGCCACTTCGCCGCGGCGCTCTCCAGCAGCAGCGCGAGGACCGTCGCGGCCACGATCATCACGGTCACCTGCACAACCCCGAACAGGATCATGCGACCGATCGACTCGATGAAATTCACGTTCGTCAGCGCCGCGATGTAGTTCGACAGGCCCGCGAAGGCACTCTCGGTGCCCGCCTCGCCCAGCAGGCCCGAGCGCTCCACCCGGGTGAAGCTGTAGCCGATCGCCATGAGGATCGGGATGATCATGGTGCCGATGAACAGCACCAGGAAGGGTGCCAGCAGCACCCAGGGGGCGGTCTTCGACCTCATCGTGCCTCCTCCGCGTCCAGGCCGATCGTGCGCATGATCTCGACGATCTCCGTCTGCGCCTCGGCGAACATGTCTGCCAGCGGGACGTCGCCCGTCACGGCGTTGGTCATCCCGTCACCGATGATGGCCTGCACGCGCTGCATCAGCGGCGCCCAGGTCCATTCGAGGTTCTGCCCCTCGGCCATCGGCACGATGACCTCCTCGTTGTAGTTCTGTCCGGAGAAGAACTCGTCGGGCTGCTGTCGCAGCTCGCCGATGTAGTCGGCGGCCGGGGACCAGCCGATGCCGGAGTGCTCGATCATGGCGTCGATCCCGGCGGGGTCGGTGCACATCCAGGTGAGGAACTCGAGCGCCTCGACGGGGTGCTGGCTGTTGGAGGCGACGGCGGCGGCGGAGCCGCCGTGGCCGCCCGAGGCGTAGCCGTCGGGCCAGGTGGGCATCGGGGCCACGGCCCACTTGCCCTCGCC
>JAAZLF010000287.1 GCA_012799425.1 Actinomycetales bacterium
CGGAGGAGGCAGCGGGCGTGGACGGGGCATCGGTGGCCATGACGGCACGCTACGCCGCTTCCGGCGCGGCGTCACCAGGGCTGGGGATGGGGCTGTGGACGCAGCGCCGTCCGCGGCCTCCTTCGCTTCGCCGGACCACCCTCCCGCACCCTCTGGACTGGGCATTGTGGATAAGGGGGAGCTGTGGAGGAAGAAAGGGTGTTATCCACATTCTTCAACAGGGGATGAAGGGGGCGGTGCTAAACGGCTCCGGTTTTCCACAATATTCGCGCCGTCTTCCCTCAGGATGCGCTCCGCGAATATTCTTAATGTGTCGGTGGGGAGTTCTCGGCCGATGGTCAGGACCTGTCTCCGGGGTCGGCAAGGATGCGCAGAGGTAGGGGGTGAGCGGCGATGAGCGCGGTGCAGAGGCACGGTCCACTGTTCGGTGAGGACGAGGTGCGGCGTGAGGGAGCGCGTGGTGCCGAAGCCTTCCTCGGCTCGCTCCCACGGCGTCTGCGCGTGGTTCGGGCGCGTGGGGAGATGACGCGCGACTCACTGCCCGAGCGCTGTGACAGCATGGATGACCCACAGCTCAGCGCTGCAGCGCAGCGGGTGTGGGATGCGGAGAAGACGACTGCCGCAGCTCTCGCCGCGCAGTACCGCGCACTCGCTGATCTGCACGAGCTCGACGGTGCTTACGAGGAAGCTGCGGAGGTTGATGAGGTCGACCCGCTCCGCGCTGCTCTTGCGCTGCGGATCACCAAGAACGCCGCGAGCTGGCAGCTGCGAGACGCTCACCAGGCTGTGCACCTCTTCCCTCGAACTCTCGAGATGCTCGAAACAGGTTCCTTGCCCTCGGCATGGTTCCAGAAGATGCTGCGAACGTCTCGCTCCTTGAGCGATGCCTCGCGCCAGAATCTTGACATCGCTGTGAGCGCCTGGTCGATGAGCATTCCTGCGGAGCGATTCTTCAGGCTGCTGAAAGCGCTGATCGATCTTCTCGAGCATCGCGAGGATAAGCCCCACCCGAGCTCCTGCATCGAACGATCGGTCGCCCTGCTGCCCGGCCACGAGCCCGGCACGGGGGTCCTGCAGATCACCGGCCCCATCCCGGAGATCCTCTCGCGATGGAAGAAGCTCGACGAGGCCGCCAGGGCGGTCCAGAGCGCCCAGCGCGCCGCCCTGCGCGACGGCACGGCCATTCCGCACGACGCCGACGGAGTCGTGCTCGAGACCGGCCGCGCACTGCCGCTCACCCGGCTGCGCTTCGCGCTCTTGGACAGCGCAGAGATCGATCTCGAGGGCGTCCAGGTGCCCACGGAGCGCTTCCGTCTCAACATCACGGTGCCCGTGCTCACCCTGCTCGGAGCCTCCGATGAGCCCGGCACCCTCGATGGCGTCACTCCGCTGCCGCCATCCATGGCACGTTCCCTCGCCGGCAGTGCCGAGGTCTGGTACCGAGTCCTCGCCGACTCCGCCAGCGGTGCCTTCCTCCCGCTCCCTGCCGACAAGCACGTGCCCACTGCGTCGATGCTCGAGCACCTCCGCATGCGCAACAGCCTGTGCGCCGTACCGGGCTGCACGCGGCCCACCTCCTGGGCCTCCGAATGCGATCACATCGAGGAGTGTCGTCGTGGCACGCCCGGCACAGGAGCCCTCACCGAGGTCGAGAATCTCCATCTGCTGTGCTGGCAGCATCACCTCGACAAGACCAACGGACTCCTGGACCCGACACGCCTGCCCACCGGAGCCGCCGAGCCCGGACAGACACGCTGGCGCATCGGCTCGCACGGAGACGCGGTCACCGTCCTCGACGAGATCGATACCGCCAGCATCCATGCAGCCGAGGACCTCGCCCTCGCCTGGAGCTGCTTCCTCCGGGGAACCCACGCCGGGGCCGCCGCCACGCCACCTGTCCCGGCAGGTGAGGAGCCCTTCCGCTCCGCACCGCCCATCGCAGGCGGGAGAACGATGTCACCGTCACCGTCACCGTCACCGTCACCGTCACCGTCACCGTCACCGTCACCGTCACCGTC
>JAAZLF010000288.1 GCA_012799425.1 Actinomycetales bacterium
GTGTTGCTGTCGGGCACCGCCGGCCTCGTGCTCGCGCACCCCACCTTCGTGTTCACGCCCCTGTGGGTGGGAGCGCCCGTGATCGTCGTGATCCTGGTGCGCCTGGTGCGGAGGCTGTGGCGGGTCTGGTCGCGGGGGCGCTTCCTGGCGGTGACCCTGGCCTGCGGGGTCGGGGCGCTCACGGTCCTCGCCGCGGTGGTGATGCACCCGCAGGTCCAGGCCGCCCTCTCACGGCCGATGATCGGGGATTGGGATGACCTGCTGGCCCGCCTGACCAGCAGCATCGCGCTGTGGCCCGCGAGCCGGGATCCGCTGGTGCTGCTGGCCCTGGCGGCGTTCTACGGGGTGATGACGCTGCTGGGCGGGCTCTTCGCCGCTCGCGAGCCCCGTGCGCGCTGGGCGCTGGGGGCGTGGGCGATGCAGATGCTCCTGATCATGGGCGTCTACTTCCCCCTACCGCTGCTGTCCAGCATCTCCGGGCTCTGGTACTCCGACGTGTACCGGCTGTTCGCGGTGCAGGTGGTCTTCCTACCGCTGCTGCTGTCGGTCGCGCTCGGCGCCCTCTGGGCGGGTCCGCGGAACGGTCGTGAGGGCGGTGAGGACGCCGTGCGCTGGCCACGGGCTCTGTCCTGGCTGAGGGCGTGCTCGGGACGTGTCCCGGTGCGCGTCGCCGTGGTGGCCTTCGTGATCATCCATCTAGGCCTCGGCGCGTTCATGTCGCGGTTCTCCGCCTACGCGCCGGCCGGTCCGTCGATCGGCGAACGCGCGATCATCGGCTCCGAGCAGGAGCTCGAACTGCTCTACGGCCTCGACGAGCTCGTCCCCGAGGGCTCGGTGGTGCTGGGCGACTCCCTCAGCGGCATCGGCTACGCCCCGGCCCTGAGCGACGTGAACTCCGTGTTCACGCAGGTCTCCGCACGGTCGCTTGACCTCGACGGCAACTACCTCGCACAGCACTTCATGGACATCCACGAGGATCCGAGGGTGTGCGAGATCGTGCGGCACTACGGGATCACGCACTTCTATCAGGACGATCCGGTGCGCTACGAGGGAGAGCTGCGGGATGCCCGCCTGCCCGGGCTCCACGACGTCGACACATTCGAGGGCTTCACCGAGATCTCCTCCGCGGGAGAGGCGAGCCTGTGGAGGATCGACGCCTGCGGCGAGATCGAGACCCGTGCGGACTGGTGGGACGAGAGCTGGCGGGGCGGCACCGTCACCGGCGGACAGGACGGGACCGAGGAGGAGGACTGATCCCTCGGCACGTCCCCGCGCGCTCAGCCGGCGAGGAGCTGGCCCAGGATGTCGCGAGCCACCTGGGCGTCGGCCTCGAAGGAGAGCTCCGCAGCGGCGCGGTCCGCGCTGCGCTTCCAGCCGCGGATGTCTTCGGCGGTGACCTCGCGCAGCGAGGCGGCGATCGTCTCGGGCGCGAAGTCCTCGGAGACCACGCCGAGGTCGTGCCTGCGAGTCAGATCGGCCATCTCGGGGGAGGGGCCGACGGCGATGCCGAGCCGGGCCTGGACGTAGTCGAAGTACTTGTTGGGCAGGGTCAGGTGCCCGTTGGTATGCACCGGGGGAAGCCAGAACACTCCCAGGTCGTAGCTGTTCAGGGTGTCCGGCAGCTGCATCGGGGGCACCGGGTCGAGGAACCGGACCCGGCCGTCCGCCGGGGCGCGCTCGACGAGGTCGCGCATGTACCGTCCGCCGTCATTGGCCGGCACCAGGTACAGGTCCAGGCTGAAGCGCTCCGGCAGCGAGGAGACCACGTCGATCGTCAGCTCGAGATTGCGCCCGGCCACGGCGGCCCCCGAATGCACCAGCCGTACGGCGTCCTCGGACACCTCGCCGACGGGCAGGTCGCGCAGCGGTGAGGAGTTTCGCATCGTGCGCGCCTGGACGCCGTAGCGCGTGAGGTAGAGCTCGCCGATCCGGTCGCCCACCGTGGTGACCGCCGCGCAGCGCGGCAGGTACTCGCGGCAGAGGTGATCCATCAGCGGCGCGACCAGCAGCCGCCAGGACAGGATGTGGGTGCGCTCCTCGGGCGCCCATTCGTGCATGTCCGCCCAGATCGGTGCGCCGTCGGCAAGACGATCCGCGAGCGCGAGGATGCGGGCCTCGTTGGCGACCACCGCATCGAAGCGCCGACCGGCCAGCGCTGTCAGCACCCACTGCACGGCGGGGGCGGAGAGCTCGGCGGAGCGCAGACGGCGCAGGCCCAGCTTCGCCACGCCGAGCGGGGTCTGCGGCAGGGTCGCGAGGTTCTCGGGCACCTGGACGTGCTCATCTGCGCCCTCGGGCTTCGGCCCGTAGCCCACGGTGGTGACGTGACCGTGCTCGGCGACCACAGAGAGCTGGCGGAGCACCCGGGCATCACGGTGGATGGGGGAGAGGCTGATCACGAGGAGCGAGGGTTCCGGCACGTCGTCAGTATAGGAGGCCGTGTGCCGTGGCTCCGGGGCGCGCGCCTGACCTCCTGTGCGGTGCCGGTGTCCGTACACTGCCAGGACGCCGTCACCCCCGCGGAGGAAGAAGACCCCATGAAGATCCTGTCCGTCGTGGGCGCGCGCCCGCAGTTCGTCAAGCTCGCCGCGATCGCGGACGCCGCCGCGCAGCGGGACGACGTGGAGCACGTGATCGTGCACACCGGCCAGCACTACGACGCCGCGATGAGCGATGTGTTCTTCGCGGACCTGCGGATCCCGGCCCCGGACGTGAACCTCGCCGTCGGCTCCGGCTCCCACGGCCGCCAGACCGGCGCGATGCTCGCCGGGATGGACGAAGTGCTCGAGGAGCACCGCCCGGACTGGACCCTCGTCTACGGCGACACCAACTCCACCCTCGCCGGCACGCTCTCCGCGGTGAAGATGCACCTGAAGGTCGCCCACCTCGAGGCCGGCCTGCGCTCCTTCAACCGCCGCATGCCCGAGGAGCACAACCGCGTGCTCACCGACCACGCCGCGGACCTCCTGCTGGCCCCGACCGAGGTGGCCCGCGGCCACCTCGAGGCCGAGGGCCTGGCCGAGCGGACCCTGGTCACCGGCGACGTGATGACCGATGTGTGCCTGCGCGTGGCCGCCTCCGTCCAGGGGGAGCCGCTCGCGCTGCCCGAGGGCATCGACCCGGACGGCCCCTTCGCCGTCGCCACCATCCACCGGGCGGACAACACCGACGACCCCGCCCGGCTCCGCGCGATCATCGACTCCCTCCAGGCGCTCGAGATCCCGCTGGCGCTGTACGCCCACCCCCGCCTGGTCGCCAAGGCGCGGGACGCCGGGATCGAGCTGGCCGGCGGCGCGGTCCACGTCGGCGACCCCGTCGCCTACCCCGATCTGATCAACGCCGTGCGCAGCGCCGCCGCCGTGGTCACCGACTCCGGCGGGCTGCAGAAGGAGGCGTACCTGCTGGGCACCCCGTGCTCGACGGTCCGCACCGAGACCGAATGGGTCGAGACCCTCGAGAACGACTGGAACCGGCTGGTCCTCGACCCCGCCGACCTCACCGCCGCCGTGATGCGCGCCCGCCCCACCGCTCAGCGGCCCGACCACTACGGCGACGGCCGCGCCGCGCTGCGCAGCATCGACGCCCTGCGGGAACGCGCCTGATGGGCACCAGATCTCGGACCCCGCGGCAGCGCGGTGCCCAGCGGCCGCCGCATGTGGTGGTCGCCACGCGCGTCTACGCCCCGGAGCCCGTGGCAGCGGCTTTCCGCCTCGAGGCGCTCGTGCTCGCTCTCGAGCGAGCGGGGGCGGAGGTCACCGTGCTGACCACGCGGGTGCCAGGTGCCGGCACGGCACGCGCGCGGCAGCGGAAGGTCTCGCGCTGGCCCGTGCGCCGAGACGCACAGGGCCAGGTGCGCGGCTACTTCTCGTATCTCAGCTTCGACATCCCCCTCGCGCTGCGCCTGATGCTCCAACGGCCCATGGACGCGCTCGTGCTCGAGCCGCCGCCCACCACCGGGATGGTCGGCATGGTCGCTGCGGCGCTGCGCCGGGTGCCGTACACCTTCTATGCCGCCGACGTGTGGTCCGACGCGACCGACAGCGTCGAGGGCGTGCCCGCCTGGGTGCGCTCCACGGTGCGCTGGGCGGAGAAGACCGTCTGGAAGCGGGCCTCGCGGGTGCTGACCATCTCTCCCGGGGTGCAGCGACGCCTCGAGGAGCTGATCGGGACACGGGACCACCTGGTCATGGTCGGCAACGGCATCGACACCGATTCGTTCAGCGATCAGGGGGAGGACGGGGGCGAGCAGGGGCCGTACTTCGTGTACGCCGGCACCGTCTCCGAGTGGCAGGGCGCGGAGGTGTTCCTCGACGCGTTCGCCCGGGTGCGTGCCCGGCACCCGCAGGCCCGGCTGCTGTTCTTCTCGGAGGGCACCGGAAGGGATCAGCTCGAGCAGCGAGTGCGCGATGAGGGGATCGAGGGCATCGAGTTCCGGGCCAAGGTCCCGCCCTCCGAGATCGCCGCGCACCTGCGCGGCGCCGTGGCGGGACTGTCCTCGATCACGCCCGGCCAGGGGTACGAGTTCGCGCTGCCCACGAAGATCTACGCCGCCACCGCCACCGGGACGCCCGTGATCCACGCCGGGGAGGGCGCCGCCCACGATCGCATCCGCGCTCATCACCTGGGCTGGGCCTGCCACTACGACGCCGATCAGGTGGCCGCCGCGATGGACAGCGCCCTGCGCGGCCAGGGTGCGCCCTCGCCCGCCGGGCTGAGGGAATGGACGCAGCTGAACGCGTCCCTGGCCGGGTGCGCCGCGAAGGGCGCCGCCGAGGTGCTCGAGGAGATCCTGCCGGCCTGAGCGCCCGGCAGCCTCATTCGTAGGCGCAGTCCACCTCGATCAGCCGGGAGTGCGAGGTCTCGAAGAGAACGGGGCCCAGGCTCTCGTCGGCCTTCTCGATCGGCCCGTACCGGGCGTCCCACTGGTAGGGGGTCCGCTCCTGGTAGATGTACTTCACATGCGCCGTGCGCAGCACGCGGCAGGCCTCGGGGGAGGTCGCGGCCTCCGGCACGGCGGCGACCACGTCCTCGTCGGTCCCCTTGAAGGACATCCCCGCGACGGGGAAGCGCACGTTCATCCCGTGCAGCGCGTACATGTGCGAAGCGCCCGAGAACGGACTGGCCAGCAGGACGTAGCGGTGGTCCATCTGCTCGGCGACCGCGGCGAAGGCCGCGAGCTCATCAGGCTGCAGGAAGCGGCCGCGGCCGTCCTGGAAGGGAGCGAGGTTCTTCATCGCATTGCCGTGGCGGACGGGCAGCGAGGAACCCGCGGCGATCAGAGCGAGGCACACCAGCGCGACCACGAGAGGGCGGCTGCTCCGGCGCGAGCTGCGCACCGCCCCGACCAGCATCTGCAGGCCCGGTACGGTCAGCAGCACGCTCAGCATCGCCAGCGGCATCGCCAGCCGGTCCTGGCCGCGGTAGTACAGCACGGACAGATCCAGCGGGGAGTCGACAGCGGCGTCCAGATACAGCACCGCCATCACCACCCAGGCCACCGCGACCCAGCGCTGCGGGGTGGTGAACGACCGGACCAGTCCCGGCCACCACAGCAGCGCCATCACCACGCCGAGCGCCATGGGCCAGACGGTCCACAGTCCGAGCACGACCTCGCCCAGCGCTGTCCACCAGGGGACGGCGAGACCGCCCGAGAAGTTCGTGACGGTGGCGCCGAGCGGCGTCCACATCAGCATCGCCATCGGGGTCAGTGCGAGCAGGGGCACGGCCGCGAGCAGGGGCCGGGCCCTCCAGTGGGCGGCGCCCGTGACGGTGGTGAGGACGGCCAGCAGGATCAGCAGGGTGACGGCGACGTTCGGCTGCAGCAGGGCCAGTCCCAGCAGCGACCCCATCAGCACCACGACCACGGCTGTGATCTGCCGCGCCGAGGCCTCTCGTGCGAGCACGGCGCGCCACATCAGCAGCAGACCGGCCATCGCACCGGGGATCATCGCCATCCCCGTGAGGTTCGGGATCGCCGAGAGATGGATCCATTCGCTCATCGGCGCCGCGGGCACGAGCGCCGCGCCGAGCGCCGCGGCGAACCAGGCCCAGCGGATCCGCGGCCACAGCACGTGCGCCAGCGCCGCGGTGCCGACCACCCAGGGCACCACGGCCAGGGCGAGGGTCGTGCCGTTCAGGACCGCAGGGATCGAGCCCACCGGCATCAGGGAGGCGAGGTCGTGGAACGCCGCCGGGTAGAAGACGGGCTCGCCGACGGTGTTCGAGAGGATGCCGAGGGTCCGCGAGGAGCCGTCCCCGGTCTCGCGGATCCGGGCGAGGGCGCTGAGGTGGTAGAGCGTGTCCCAGCGCTCCAGCATCGCATCGGGCCGCCGCATCGCCAGCAGCACGGGCGCGATCGCGATCCCCAGGGCGAGGGCGA
>JAAZLF010000289.1 GCA_012799425.1 Actinomycetales bacterium
ATGCCCGCGGGCGGGTCCCTCCGCTCGGAGACGGAGCCTCCGGGACCGTTCTGCGTGCTCACGACCGTCTTGCGGGAGCGGAGCATGAGCAGCAGCCCCACCAGGAACAGCACGGCTCCCGCGACCATCAGGATGGTGCCGAGCATCGCGGAGTCCACTCCGGGCAGGTCGAACTCGAGTGCGAAACGGGCAATGGCCCCGAGCACGAAGAGGATGATGCCGCCGACGATGGCGCCCATGGGGTGCTCCTTCCGAGCGTGCGAATGTGACGCACGCCATCTTACTCGCTCCGGTCGTGGGGCCGGGCCGGTTCCGGGGCGTGGGGCGCCGCGTCGAGGCGACGTGCACCTCGACGAGCTCGGGGCGGAGGGCCGAGAGGCAGCGTCACGCCAGCGGCGAACAGGCGTCGAATCCGCTGCGAATCCGCGTAGTCTCGATCCATCACCACCACCGGACGGGGGAGGACCATGTTCGAACGCTTCACCGATCGCGCCCGTCGCGTCGTCGTCCTGGCTCAGGACGAAGCACGGCTGCTGAACCACAACTACATCGGCACCGAGCACATCCTGCTGGGACTCATCCACGAGGCCGAAGGGGTCGGCGCGAAGGCGCTCGAGGCTCTCGGCGTGACCCTCGATGCCGTGCGCGAGCAGGTTCGCGACATCATCGGCGAGGGCAACCAGACCCCCAGCGGCCACATCCCCTTCACTCCTCGCGCGAAGAAGGTGCTCGAGCTGAGCCTGCGCGAGGCGCTGCAGCTGGGCCACAACTACATCGGCACCGAGCACATCCTGCTCGGCCTGCTGCGCGAGGGTGAGGGCACCGCGGTCAAGGTGCTCTCCCGCCTCAAGGCCGAGCCGTCGGCCGTGCGCCAGGAGGTCATCGAGCGCCTCTCGGGCTATCAGGGCAAGGAGCCGGCCAATGCCGGCGGCCCCGCCGAGGGCCAGCCCGCCGGCTCGCTGGTGCTGGACCAGTTCGGTCGCAACCTCACCCAGGCCGCACGTGACGGCAAGCTCGACCCGGTCATCGGCCGCGACCATGAGGCCGAGCGCGTCATGCAGGTCCTCTCGCGCCGCACGAAGAACAACCCGGTGCTGATCGGTGAGCCCGGTGTGGGCAAGAGCGCCGTCGTCGAGGGGCTGGCGCAGTCCGTCGTCGCCGGCGACGTGCCCGAGACGCTCAAGGACAAGCAGATCTACACCCTGGATCTGGGCTCCCTGGTCGCGGGCTCCCGCTACCGCGGCGATTTCGAGGAGCGCCTGAAGAAGGTGCTCAAGGAGATCCGCACCCGCGGAGACATCATCCTGTTCATCGACGAGATCCACACGCTCGTCGGGGCGGGGGCCGCCGAGGGCGCGATAGATGCCGCGAGCATCCTCAAGCCCATGCTCGCCCGCGGTGAGCTGCAGACCATCGGTGCGACCACGCTCGAGGAGTACCGCAAGCACATCGAGAAGGACGCCGCGCTCGAGCGCCGCTTCCAGCCGATCCAGGTCGACGAGCCGTCGGTGACCCACACCGTGGAGATCCTCAAGGGACTGCGCGACCGCCACGAGGCGCACCACAGGGTGACCATCACCGATGCCGCCCTGGTGGCCGCCGCGAACCTCGCCGACCGGTACGTCAACGACCGCTTCCTGCCGGACAAGGCCATCGACCTGATCGACGAGGCCGGCGCCCGGCTGCGGATCCGTCGCCTCACCGCGCCGCCCGAGCTCAAGGAGTTCGACGCCCGCATCGAGGAGACCCGCAAGAAGAAGGAGGAGGCGATCGACGGCCAGGACTTCGAGCGCGCAGCCCGCCTGCGTGACGACGAGGCCCGGCTCACCGAGGCGCGCGCCGAGAAGGACCGCGTGTGGAAGTCCGGCCGTCTCGACGAGGCCGTCCAGCTCGACGAGGAGCACGTCGCCGAGATCCTCACGATGAGCACCGGTGTGCCCGTCGGCAAGCTGAGCGAGAAC
>JAAZLF010000290.1 GCA_012799425.1 Actinomycetales bacterium
CCGCCCGTCCGCCAGCGGGGGGATGCTCGCTCTCGGGCCTCGTGTGCTCGTCCTTCATGGGGTCCATATCAGCACCTCTGCTCAAGAGTTCGTCGTGACGCCGCTGGGCGTCTCCTGGACGACGAGCACTCGCAGCCCGTGCAGGGGTTCGGCGAGGGCGGTCTGGAGGGTGTCCGTGGTGACGCGCCGGGCCGGTGCCCCGAGGGCGGTGGCCGCCGCCGCGAGATCCACGCCGTGCGGGGTGGTGAAGAAGCGACGCAGCAGCGCCGGGGGCGCCGCGGCGTGCTCGAGTCCGGAGAAGATCCGGCCGCCGCCGTCATCGACGACGATGATGTCGAGGTCGGGACGCTGCTCGTCGGGCCCGATGAGGAGCCCGGTGAGATCGTGCAGGGCGGTGAGGTCCCCGACCAGGAGCCGCACCCGGCCCGGCGCCGCATCTGCCTCTCGGGCCAGGGCGATGCCGCCGGCCATCGCGGTGGTGCCGTCGATCCCGGCCAGTCCCCGGTTCGCGATCACCCGCGCGGAGGTGGGACCGGCATGCTGCTCGAGGTCGCGCACGAGGCTCGAGGAGCCGAGCACCAGCACGTCCTGCGGGCCGGAGGCCTCCCATGCGGCGAGCGCGGCCCGCCGCTGCCAGCTGCCGGGCAGGGCGCGCGCGGAACCCGCAGCCGCCTCCGCCCAGGCCCGGAGGTGCCGCTCGCGCCCGGCCCGGACGGCCGGATCCGCGAGGCCCCCCTCCCGCTCCTGCCCCGCCGCGGCGGGGACCACGAGGTGGGCACGGCGCGCAACGTCGGGCCAGTCCGGGTGCGGGTCGACCACGATCACCTCGACGTCCTCGGCGCCGAGCAGGGCGCCGACGACGGGACGGGACAGCGTGGGATGCCCCAGCACGATCGCCCGGTGGGGGCGCAGCGGATGCTCCGGATCGGCCATGATCTCGCGCAGCAGAGCGGGGTAGCGAGGGATCAGGGTGGCCCCGTGCAGGGAGCCGGAGCTGGGCTCGGCCAGCAGCGGCAGCCGGTGCCGGGAGGCGAGCTCGGCCGCCGCAGGTCCCGCAGCATCGCCCGCGACGACGACGGTGCGCCCGTCCACCGGGACCGGGTGCGGCACGGGTGCGGCCGGACGGGCCCGGCGGGTGAGCACGATGCGACGGCGGTCCTCGAGGGGCACCGGGTCCGTGCTGTCGGTGACCGGCCCCGGGACCAGCGGGTCACGGAAGGAGAGGTTCAGGTGGACCGGGCCGGGATGCTCGCCGGTCGCCAGTGCGAGCGCCCGGGCGGCCGTGGACACGGCCGTGCGCAGCTCAGGTTCGCTCGCCTCGGCGGCGGTGGGCGCGGGCAGGTCCACTGCAAGGCGCGTGAGGGAACGGAACATGCCGGCCTGGCGGGTGGTCTGGTTGGCTCCCACC
Source organism: Actinomycetales bacterium (assembly GCA_012799425.1). Classification (GTDB taxonomy): domain Bacteria; phylum Actinomycetota; class Actinomycetes; order Actinomycetales; family Dermabacteraceae; genus Brachybacterium. Next base: position 1,409 of record JAAZLF010000290.1, read on the forward strand.
TCGCGCAGCTCGGCCGGCCGGTCCGCGGTGAGCACCAGCAGCGGGATGCGGGAGTGGTGCGCCTCCATCACCGCGGCGTGCAGATGCGCGGTGGCGGTGCCCGAGGTGGTGACCACCGCGGCGGGATACTCGGGCCGCTCCCGGCTCAGTCCGAGGGCGGTGAAACCTGCGGCGCGCTCGTCGATGCGCACATGCGCGCGGATCCTGCCCGCGAGCTCGTCGGCGGCGAGACCGTAGACCAGCGGCGCCGAGCGGGACCCGGGGGCGAGCACCGCGTCGCGCAGCCCGAGCGCCGCGAGAGCGCTCCACAGGGCGACGGACTGGTCCACCGCCCCAGAGCCGGTGGGGCGGGGCGCGGGGATCCAGGCCGGTGGAGCGGTCAGGGAGGTTCTCTGGGGCACCCCGTCAGCGTAGTGCCGCTGCCGCACGGCGCCGGTCAGAGCTGAGCGGCGCAATCCTGGAGCCGCTGCTCCCAGCGGGCGGAGAGATCCGCCGCGGCGGCGTGCCGCTCCAGCAGCTCGGGCGCCGGCTCGGGGCGGCCGACGGGCAGG
>JAAZLF010000291.1 GCA_012799425.1 Actinomycetales bacterium
ATGCCCACCACGAGCTGGGCCTGGAGATCCACACGGTCCGCGAGGTCCTGCCCGACTTCCGCTATCGCGCGGTCGACGCCTCGGGAGTGGTGGAGAACGAGTTCTGCCCGGTGTTCGTCGCCGAGACCGACGGCGAGCCCTGCCCCCACCCCGGTGAGGTCGCCGAGCTGCGCTGGGTCGACCCCGAGGAGCTGCACGCTCTGGTGGAGCTCGCTCCGTGGACGCTCAGCCCATGGTCCGTCGAGCAGCTGCCGGCACTGCACGGCCTGCTGCGTCCCGAGCACGGCGGCAGCTCATGAGCGGCGCGGAGCTCGCACAGGTCGAGGGAGCGCTCGAGCGCCTCCTGGCCGCCGGCACCTCGCTGCCCGGCTGGCTGCCCCTCGATGATCACCGCGAGCTGTGGTCCGCCTTCCAGCGCGCCTCGGCCGGCGGCAAACGGTTCCGCCCCGCCCTGCTGCTGTCGACCCATCGAACGCTCGGGGGTCGGCGCCCTGAGGCGGCGATCCAGGTCGCCGCCGCGATCGAGCTGCTGCACACGGCCTTCGTGGTCCAGGACGACGTCATCGACGGCGACCAGGTGCGCCGCGGCGCCTCGAGCCTGCCCGGCGAGTTCACCGCCCGGGCGCGCCAGCAGGGCGCCCCGGCCGACGGCGCGCGACGCTACGGAGAGGCGGCCGGGATCCTCGCCGGGGACCTCGGGATGCTGGGTGCCGTGCGGGCGATCGCCCGCTGCGAGGCACCCGCGCCCGTGGTCGAGGCGCTGCTGGACCTGGTCGAGACGACGATCCACGGCTCCGTGGCCGGGGAGCTCGCCGACGTACGGCTCCAGCTCGATCTCGCACGACCCGCCCCGATGCGCGAGGTGCTCGCGGTCGCCGAGCTCAAGACGGCCCTGTACTCCTTCCAGCTGCCGCTGCACGCCGCGGCCCTGCTCGCCGACGCCGAGGAGCCCGTGCTGCGCGCGCTCGACGAGATCGGGGTGCTGTTCGGGATCGGGTTCCAGCTGTTCGACGACCTCCTGGGCGTGTTCGGCGATGAGCGGCGCACCGGCAAGAGTGCGCTCGGGGACCTGCGCGAGGGCAAGCGCACCGCGATGCTCGCCCACGCCGCGACCACCGAGTCCTGGGCCCAGCTGCATCCCCTGATCGGGCGCCCTGATCTCGACGCGATCGGCGCGGCCGACGCCCGGGCCCTGCTGACCCGGTGCGGCTCACGAGCGTGGACCGAGGAGCTGGCCCGTTGGCACCTCGAGGGCGCCAACGATGCGGCCGCGCGGCACGACCTGCCGCCGGCGCTGATCCGTGAGATCCGCAGCGCGAGCGACGAGGTGCTCCGCACCGCCGAGCACGCCCTGATCCCGGCCCATTCCACGCCCGCACCGCCCCTGACCGAGCAGCCCGCCTGAACCGCTTCTGGCCACCCACGACGGAACGGACCACTCCCATGAACACCACCTCCCTCCCCGCCACCTCCTCACCCCGCACTCCGCTGCCGCGCCGCGTCGCGGTGACGGTGAGCTTCCTGCTGGCGATCGCCGGCAGCGCCATCGGCGTCGGCGCCTTCGGCGGTCAGCAGATCTCCGAGGCCGCGGACGGCCTGCTCGCCGCCGACGCCACACATCTCGCCCCGGCCGGCCCGGCCTTCTCGCTGTGGACGGTGATCTATCTCGGCCTGGGCGCCTACACCCTGTGGCAGTGGTGGGACCGGCAGGACGAGCGGCGCATCGCCGGCCACGCGATCGCCTCGATGCTGCTGAACGCCGCATGGATCCTCAGCATCCAGGCGGGCGCGGTGTGGCTGAGCGTGCCCGTGATCGCCGTGCTGCTGGCCGTGCTCGCCGACCTCTTCCGCCGTCTTTCCCTCAGCCCGCCGCGGAGCCTCGCCGAGCGCCTGGCCGTCGACGGCACCTTCGGGCTGTACCTCGGCTGGGTGAGCGTGGCGACCTGCGCGAACATCGCAGCCGCGCTCAAGGGGGCAGGCTTCACCGGCTTCGGGGCGCCTGCCGCGTCGGCCGTGCTGGTGCTCGCGGTGGTGGTGCTGGTGGGCGTGGGGCTGACACTGTACGGCCGCGCCCCGGTCGCGGCGCCGCTGGCGATGATCTGGGGGCTCGCATGGATCGCCGTCGGCCGCGCGACCGATGCCCCGCACTCGCCCGCCGTCGCGACCGCCGCCGTGATCGCGGCCGTGCTGATCGCCGGCGCCGCGGTGCTGCAGCTGGTGCGCCGCCGCTCGAGCGGCACCGCGCGATGAGGGGCCGACGCGGCCGCGCCGCGCCGGTGGGAACCCGGTACGACCACGCCGCCCAGCGCAGCGCCGCGACCGTCATCGAGCAGTACTCGACATCGTTCGGCTGGGCCTCGCGACTGCTGCATGATCCGGTGCGCACCCATGTGCGCAGCCTCTACGCCCTGGTGCGGATCGCCGACGAGATCGTCGACGATCCCGCGCTGGATCTCACGGACGAGGAGCGTCGCCAGATGCTGGATGCCCTCGAGAGCGAGACCACGCGGGCCATCGAGCGGGGGCGCAGCGCCAACCTGGTGGTCCACGCCTTCGCCCTCGCCGCCCGACAGCACGGCATCGACCAGGAGCTGATCGGCCCGTTCTTCGCCTCGATGCGCGCGGACCTGGAGGTGAGCACGCACGACGCGGAGAGCCTCGCGCAGTACGTGCACGGCTCGGCGGAGGTGGTGGGGCTGATGTGCCTGCGCGTCTTCGTGGCCGGCGACACCGCGCAGTACGAGCAGCTGCGCGAGCCCGCCCGGGCGCTCGGCTCCGCCTTCCAGAAGGTCAACTTCCTGCGCGATCTCGCCGAGGACCATGACCAGCTGGGTCGCAGCTACTTCCCGGGCCTGGACCCGGAGGACTTCAGCGATCGCGAGCGCGATCAGCTGCTCGACGAGATCGACGCCGAGCTCGGCCTCGCCGCCACCGCGATCCCGCAGCTGCCGCGCTCGAGCCGCTGCGCGGTCGCCGCCGCGCACGGCTTCTACCGGGCCCTGGCCGAGCGTCTGCGGGCCACGCCCGCCGCGCAGATCCGTCGTCGCAGGGTGCGCGTACCTGACCATCAGAAGGCCCGGATCCTCGCGCAGGTGCTGATCGGAGGCAGGGCATGACCGGCCGCGCACGCACCGCCGTGGTGATCGGCGGTGGGATCTCCGGGCTCGCGACCTCGGCGCTGCTGGCCCGGGACGGCTACCAGGTGGACCTCGTCGAGGCCCGAGAGGTGCTCGGCGGCCGCGCGGGATCCTGGGAACAGGGCGGCTTCCGCTTCGACACCGGTCCCTCCTGGTATCTGATGCCCGAGGTGTTCGACCACTTCTTCCGCCTGCTGGGGACATCGTCCGCGGAGCAGCTCGACCTGCGGCGGCTGGATCCCGGCTACCGGGTGCTGTTCGAGGAGCATCAGGAGCCGCTGGACGTGCGCGCCTCCGCGGCCCGCAACGCCGACGCCTTCGAGCAGATCGAACCGGGTGCCGGGCTGCAGCTGGCCAAGCATCTGGACTCCGCCGCCCGCACCTACGACGTGGCGCTCGAGCGCTTCCTGTACTCCTCCTTCACCTCGTTGCGCCCGCTGCTGTCCCCGCGCCTCGCATTGCAGGCCCCGCGCCTGCTGCAGCTGTTGACCGAGCCGCTGGACCGCTTCATCGCGCGGCGCTTCCGGGATCCGCGGCTGCGGCAGGTGCTCGGCTATCCGGCGGTGTTCCTGGGCTCCTCCCCGGATCGGGCGCCGAGCATGTACCACCTGATGAGCGCCCTGGACCTGACCGGCGGGGTGCAGTACCCGATGGGCGGCTTCGCCCGGCTGATCGAGGTGATCGTGGGCCTCGCCGAACGAGAGGGCGTGCGGATGCACACCTCGACGCGCGCCACCCGGATCCTCACCGACGAGGCCGGTCGCCGGTCCGTCGGCCGGCGGGAGCGCCGAGCGCGGGCGCGCGGCGTCGAGATCGAGGGGGCCGACGGACGCACGCGCACCATCGCCGCCGACGTGGTGGTCGCGACCGCCGATCTGCACCGGGTGGAGACCACCCTGCTGCCACCGCACCTGCAGACCTTCCCCGACACATGGTGGCGGCGCCGCACCCCCGGGCCCGGCGCGGTGCTGGTGATGCTCGGGGTCGAGGGCGCGCTGCCGCAGCTGAAGCACCACACGCTGCTGTTCACCCGGGACTGGGGCGAGAACTTCTCCGCACTGCGGGAGGGGCGGGTCCCC
>JAAZLF010000292.1 GCA_012799425.1 Actinomycetales bacterium
GCGCCTGCGCGGTGATCACGGCGGTGCGCAGCGCGGTCACCGTGGTGGTGCGGGCCCGCTCCACACCCTGCTGGAGCTTGGTGTTGTTGTCCTCGATCAGGCCCATCGACAGGTAGGCCTGCACGGTCACGGCGATCTGGGTGGCCACGTCCTGGCGGCGCTGGCGCACCGCGAACAGCACGTCGCGCTCCATCGCGTCGGCATCCTGCGCCTTGCCCTCGGCGCGCAGCTGCTCGGCCCGGCGCACCGTGCGGTCATCCAGCAGGTTCAGCAGGTACGCCGCCTTCTGCAGCGCACCGAGGTCCTCCCACAGGCCCCGACGCTCGACGGAGAGCTCGGCGTTGTCCTTCTGCAGCATCTCCTGGCCGCGGCTGAGTGCGCCGAGCACCTGGTCCAGCTGATCCTGGTTCGACTCGAAGTTGCGGAAGTAGCGCTTGGCGAGGTTGCGGCCGGGCAGGAAGGACAGCGCCTTCTCGGCGAAGGTCTCGTCCTTCGGGGCCAGATCCTCCATGGTGGTGCGCAGCTCGGAGAGGGACTTCGCGACCGAGGCCTGCGCGTTCCCCTTCTCCTTCGACTCCCGCAGCGACTGCTGCATGAAGCGGGAGGAGGTCTGGCTGGTGCGCTCGAAGGTGCGGCGCGCGACCGCCCCCAGTGCGTTGACCTGGGCGGTGAACTCCTGGGAGTGAGGGTTCAGGCCCGAGACCTGATCCACCCAGGCGTCGGCCCGCTGCTCGAGCTCCTGCTGCTGCTCGGCGGGCAGGTCGGGCAGCACCGAGACGGCGTCGTCGTCGCTGATCTGCTCGACCGGCTCGGCGGGCGTGATCTCCTCGGCGGGGGTGGGCGGCTGCAGCTTGTCCATCGGGGCCTCCTGGGCGGTGCGGTTTGTGGAAGTTGGTGCGGGGACGGTGTGGTCCGGGCTGGTCAGACGTCGATGATCGGGTTCAGGTGCTGATCGGCGAAGCGGGTGCGCAGGAACTCCGAGTGCACCTCGAGGGAGCGGGAGACTCCGCCGACGATGTCGCGCTCGATCTGCTCGACCCCTTCGGCCAGCACGTTCAGCTGACGGTCGATGCTTCCGAGGTTATCGAGGGCCTCCTGGCGAGCGGATCCCTCGAAGGTCTGCAGAAAGCCGAGGGTGTCGCTCGCGGCGTCGACCAGCTCGGGCACATAGCGGCTGGCCATGCCCTCGAGCATCGTCACCTCGCCCGAGGAGGCGCGCAGCGACTGCAGCTGCTCGGAGCCCACCAGCGCATCGATCCGGGTGAGCAGGGACTGCACATCGTCGAGCACCTCGGTCGCGGCGGGCACCACGGCCTGCGGGCGCAGGCGGGTGAGGCGCTCGCGCGTGGTGGCGTCGGCCTCGAGGATCCGCTCGAGCACGGCGCGGGTGCCCTCGGGCACCGTCTCGCCCAGCAGCGCGGGATCCTTCGCGCGGCGCGGGGCGTTCAGCACCAGCGCGCTCCCGCCGAGGGTCAGTGCGCCGACGCCCGCCGCGGCGCCGAGCACCAGC
>JAAZLF010000293.1 GCA_012799425.1 Actinomycetales bacterium
ACACCGCGGGGGTCGAGCAGGCCGTCGCCGCAGCGACACTGCTGCGCCGCACCGAGCTGGTCGTCGCCCGGATCGAGGTGCCTCCGGCGGAGGTCGGCATCGCGGAGAATGCGGTGCGGCTCTGGGCTGCCGCTCACGGCGCCGCCGTCGAGCCCACCCAGTACTCCGCACGCAGCGCTCAGCTGACGGTGCTGGTCTCTCCCGAGGATCTCGAGGCTCTCGCAGCTGATACAGCGCGCTGGTCCTCGGGGCGCCGCAGCGTCGAAGACACGGGGCGTCGAATGGCCGATGTGCCGCTCTGAGCTGTTCCCGCCTCAGTGACGGGAGGGTTCAGATGTCGTCCTCCGCGACGGGGCCGCCTTCGTTCTCCCAGTTCTCCAGCCGCTTCACGGTGCGGGGGTTGAACTTCTGGCGCACGCCGTAGCCGACGCCGGCCTCCTCGTCCACCGGCAGGAACTCGACGCCGAAGTCCTCGAGCGCTCCGCGCAGCAGCTCGCTCTCCTCGGCGGTGACGGCACGGCGGCCGCGCTCCATGTCCCGCAGGAGCGTCTTATCCAGTCCGGTGTGCTCGGCGAGGACCCGGAGGGAGACCTGGGCGAGGGCCCGAGCAGCCCGGGCCAGATCTGCAGTGATCAGGGGCAGTGTGCTGGTCATGCCTCCAGCCTGGCCCACGCCACCAGAAAGTGCCAGGGCCTCGGGAACGCGAACGGCGCCGCCCCGGTGATCCGGGACGGCGCCGTGGGCGTGGGCGGGCTGAGGAGGCCGCCGCTGCGAGAGGTCAGGCGCGGTTCTTGGTCGCCAGGCCGTAGACGAACATGACGATGAGCGCACCGATGACGGAGAGCAGGATCGTCCAGAGGCTCCAGGGGTTGTCCATGATGCCGCTGACGCCGCTGCCGCCGAGGAGGCCGCCGATGAAGCCACCGACGATGGCGCCGACGACGCCGAGGACGATCGTCAGGCCCAGGCCCATGGCCTGCTTGCCGGGCATGATCGCTCGGGCGATGAGGCCGATGATCGCGCCGATGATGATCCAGGAAATGATGAGTCCGATGAGGCCCATTGTCTACATCCAATCTGCGAGGGGAAGAAGGGACTTACCACATCAGTATGTCCTGTCGTCGGACGCAAATGCGCCATATGAAGAGAACACGGAGGTCAGAGAGTCGACCGGGCGGTCCGTAGGGTTTATCGGGAATCACATCCTCCGGTGTGCGGGTGCGGAGACCTTTTCCTCCAGGGGGCCCGGTTCCGGTGGACTCGGTGACCTCCATCCGATTCGTCGGCTCCCGGACCGCTTCCCGTCACCTCGGTGGGACACAATCCTCTGGTGACAACCTTCTCTCTCCTTCCCGAGCTGCTTGCCGGCGATCGTGCTCCTGCCCCGAGCACGCTGGTGGATGTCTTCCGGCGCACGGTGGCCGAGTGCGGGGATTCTCCCGCGGTGGACAGCGGGCTGGTGACCATGACGTACACCGAGCTGGACGCGGCGGCGAGCGAGCTCGCGGACCGGCTCGCCGAGCACGGGGTCAGGCCCGGGGACAAGGTGGGGGTGCGCATCAAGTCCGGCACCACGGACCTCTACGTCGCGATCCTGGGGATCCTTCTGGCCGGCGGCGCTTATGTGCCGGTCGACGCCGACGACCCCGACGAGCGCGCCCGGGTGGTGTTCGAGGAGTCGTCCTCGGCCGCCGTGATCGGCAATGACCTGGTCATCACCGCGACCGCAGCCGGTCGTGCCGCCGCCCCCACGCCGGGCCGTGGTGTCGAGCCTGGCGATGATGCCTGGGTCATCTTCACCTCCGGCTCGACGGGGAAGCCGAAGGGGGTGGCCGTCACCCACCGCAGCGCAGCGGCCTTCGTCGAGGCCGAGTCGCGGATGTTCCTGCAGGATGCACCGCTCTCCCCCGGTGACCGGGTGATGGCCGGCCTCTCTGTCGCCTTCGATGCCAGCTGCGAGGAGATGTGGCTGGCCTGGGCGTACGGCGCCTGCCTGGTGCCGGCACCGCGTTCGCTGGTGCGGTCGGGAGTGGACGTGGGTCCCTGGCTGAAGGCCAACCGCATCACCGTCGTCTCCACCGTGCCGACCTTGGTCTCCCTCTGGCCGGACAGCGCCCTGACCGAGGTGCGACTCCTGATCATGGGCGGTGAGGCCTGCCCGCCGGAGCTCGCCGCCCGACTGCAGGCGCCGGGACGCGAGGTGTGGAACACCTACGGTCCCACCGAGGCGACGGTGGTCGCGTGCGGCGCGATCCTCGACGGCACCGACCCGGTGCGGATCGGTCTGCCCCTGGACGGCTGGGACCTCGCGGTGGTCGACGCGGCCGGGTATCCGGTGGCCGCGGGTGATTCCGGGGAGCTGATCATCGGCGGGGTGGGGCTCGCACGCTATCTCGATCCCGCGAAGGACGCCGAGAAGTACGCACCGATGCCCACCCTGGGCTGGGACCGCGCCTACCGCTCCGGGGACATCGTCCGCAACGATCCCGAGGGGCTGCTGTTCGCAGGCCGGGCCGATGACCAGATCAAGCTCGGCGGGCGCCGCATCGAGCTCGGCGAGATCGACGAGCAGATGCTGCGCCTGCCCGGCGTCGTCGGCGCCGCCGCGGCCGTGCGCTCGACGAAGTCCGGCAACCAGCTCCTGGTCGGCTACCTCACGGTCGATGCCGGCTACGACGCACAGATCGCCAAGGGGCTGCTGCGCCAGCGGATGCCCGCAGCCCTGGTCCCGCGCCTCGCCGTGGTCGACGAGCTGCCCACCCGCACCTCCGGGAAGATCGACCGGGACGCCCTCCCCTGGCCGCTGCCCCGCCGCGGCACCCCCTCAGCCGCTCTGTCCGGCACGGCGGCCTGGATCGCGGAGATCTGGGCAGAGGTGCTCGGCGCGGAGGTCACCTCCGGCGCCGATGACTTCTTCGACTTCGGCGGCGGGTCGCTGACCGCCGCACAGGTGGTCAGCCGGCTGCGGGAGAAGCATGCCGAGCTCGCAGTCGGCGACGTGTACGCGAATCCGACGGTCGCGGGGCTGGCCGCTCATCTCGACGAGATGGGGACCTCCGCGGTCATGAGCGATCGCACCGTGGCTCCGCTGCGCCGGCGCACCCAGATCGTGCAGCTGCTGGCGCTGGGGCCGCTGCGGGCACTGGCCGCGCTGCGCTGGATCACCTGGCTGATGCTGGCCTCCACCCTCGGCGCGCTGCTCACCGATCTGCCGTGGCTGATCCCCTTCCCGC
>JAAZLF010000294.1 GCA_012799425.1 Actinomycetales bacterium
ACGAACTCGCTCCATGTGAAGTCCGAGTCCTGGCTCTCCGGTCCGGCGATCGAGATGAAGTAGCGCAGCGCATCTGGCTGGTAGCGCTCGAGCACGTCGCGCACGTAAATGACGATGCCCTTCGAGGAGGAGAACTTCTTGCCCTCCATCGTCAGGAACTCGCTGGAGACCACCTCGGTGGGCAGCTTCAGCTCGCCGAACCGGCCGGGCTCGCCGCCCTTGTCGCCCTTGCCGTTCTGGGCGATCATCTCCGCGGGCCAGATCTGCGAGTGGAAGACGATGTTGTCCTTGCCCATGAAGTAGTAGCTGAGCGTCTCGGGATCGTTCCACCACGCGCGCCAGGCCTCGGCATCGCCGCTTCGGCGCGCCCACTCGATCGAGGCGGAGAGGTAGCCGATCACCGCATCGAACCAGACGTACAGGCGCTTGTTCGGCTGGTCCTCCCAGCCCGGGACCGGGATCCCCCAGTCGATGTCGCGGGTCATCGCACGGGGACGGATGTCCTCGAGGATGTTCTGGCTGAAGCGGATCACGTTGGGACGCCACGTCCCGGTGGCCTCGCGCTCATCGAGCCACCGGCCCAGCTCCGCGGCCAGCGCCGGCAGATCCAGGAACCAGTGCGAGGTCTCCACGAACTGCGGCGTCTCGCCGTTGATGCGGGAGACGGGATCGATCAGATCGGTGGGGTCCAGCTGGTTGCCGCAGTTGTCGCACTGATCGCCGCGGGCGCCGCCGGACTTGCAGATCGGGCAGGTGCCCTCGATGTAGCGGTCCGGGAGGGTGCGCCCGGTCGACGGGGAGATCGCGCCGGAGGTGACCTGCTCGATCATGTAGCCGTTGTTCCGCACGGTGACGAACATGTCCTGCACCACCTGGAAGTGGTTGCGCGTGGTGGTGCGGGTGAAGAGGTCGTAGGACAGGCCGAGCGCGACCAGGTCCTCGACGATGAGGCGGTTGTTGCGATCGGCGAGCTCCTGGGCGGTGACGCCCTCCTTGTCCGCCTCGACGAGGATCGGGGTGCCGTGCTCATCGGTGCCCGAGACCATCAGCACGTCGTGGCCCGCCATCCGCATGTAGCGGGAGAAGACGTCGGAGGGGACGCCGAAGCCGGCGACGTGACCGATGTGGCGGGGACCGTTGGCGTACGGCCAGGCGACCGCGGACAGGACTGTGCTCATAGCGCTCGATTCTAGGGGAGGCGGGGAACCTTCTCAGACGTCTGCCGAGATGATGCTGTGGGAGAGGCCTCAGCCGGCGGTGTGAAGGAGGGCGCGCCACCCGAAAGAGGTGGCGCCGCGCACGTGCCGCGGGGAGTCGTCGAGGAAGGCGACCTGCTCGGCGAGCAGCTCTTCGCCGAGCTCGGCCTCGATCCGTGCATGGGCCCGCACGAACGCTTCGCGGTCGGGCTTGGCGGCACCCAGATCCGCCGTGTTCAGCAGGAAGCGGCGGCGCGTGCCCAGGAACCCGGACAGACCGAGCTCCTCGAGCTCCTCGGGCACCTGATCGGTGCCGTTGGTCAGCACGAATACTCCGAGCCCGGAGGCGCGCAGCCGCTCCAGCTCGGCGAGCACCTCCTGGTCCACCGTCGCGGAGGAGCCCCACCAGGTGGCGATGGCGTCACGGGCGGCCCGGGGAGCGCTGCCCGCCGCGATCAGCTCGGAGACTGCACGCTCGCGCCACTGACGATGGGTGCCACGACCGCGCACCACCTCGTCGAGGAACGGGTGGCCCAGGATGGCGGTGAACGCCGTGCCCTGCGGCGTCCCGGTCGCCGCATCGAGCTGCGCCCACAGCGAGGGGTCGAACCGTCGCAGCACTCCGTCGAGGTCCGAGACGACGGCACGGGTGCCATGGTCTCGGACCAGTGCGCGCAGAGCGGCCAGGGAATCTGCCATGGCGCCATCGTAGGTGGGCGATATTCCCGTGACATGGTCGGCCCCCGCTCGTACGGTGGTGGGCATGTCGAACCCATGCCTGCGCTCCGCGATGAACGCGCCGCGCCCCCGCGCCCGCCGCTGACGGCGGCGCCACAGCACTCTCCCCGCGCCGCCGTCCGGAACCCCGACCGGGCGGCGCCCCGCCATGCCCGGTGACATCCACCGGAAGGCACGACATGACCTCGCACACCCCTGTTCACCCGTCCCGGGTCGCCCATCTGCGCGCCCGCGACCTCCATCTCTCCCGCGGCGGCCGCATGCTGCTGCGCGGAATCGACCTCACCCTCGCCCCGGGGGACCGGATCGCCGTCGTCGGGGAGAACGGCCGGGGCAAGACGACCCTCCTCGCCGCTCTCAGCGGAGAGCTCGCCCCCGATGCCGGATCCGTCGAACGCCACGGCAGTCTCGGCGTCGTGCGCCAGGAGCTGGTCCCGGAGGGATCGGGGCCGCGCACCGTCGGCGACCTGCTCGATGCGCTGCTGGCCCGTCCTCTCGCCGCGCTGCGCGAGCTCGACGCCGCCGCCGGAGCGTTGTCCGAGGGCAGCGGTGCGGCCGCGGCCCGGCGCTACGATGACGCCCTCGCCGCGGCAACGCTGATCGGGGCCTGGGACGCCTCGCGCCGGCTCGAGGTGGCCCTGGCGGAGGTCGGCGCGCTCACCGACCGTCGGCGCGCTCTCGCAACGATGTCCGTGGGCCAGCGCTATCGGGTGCGCCTGGCCGGCGTGATCGCCGCCCGCGACGACCTGCTCCTGCTCGATGAACCGACCAACCATCTCGATGCCAGGGGTCTGCGCCACCTCGCCGCCGCGCTGTCGGAGCACCCGGGCGCCGCCGCGATCGTCTCGCACGACCGTGCCCTGCTGGCCGGCGTCGCCACCGCCTATCTCGACCTCGACCCGACCAGCGACGGCACGCCGCTGGTGGTCCGCGGCGGCTTCGAGCAGTGGCGGCAGGCCAGGGACCGTCACCTCGAGGCCTGGGAGGACGCCTACCGGGCGCAGCAGCAGGAGCATGAGCGGCTGCAGTCCAGGGCGGAGGCCGCGCGCTCGCGCCTGTCCACCGGATGGCGGCCGGACAAGGGCACCGGGAAGCACCAGCGCCAGAGCCGGGCGCCCGGAATGGTCCGGGCGATGAACGAGCGGATCGACCAGCTCCAGCAGCACCGCCTCGACGTCCCACCGCCCCCGCTCCGACTCCGGCTGCCCTCAGCCGGCACCGTGCCCGGCACGCCGCTGCTGCGCGCGGACCAGGTGAGCGTGCAGCGCGGCGCCGCTCCCGATCTGCGGCAGCAGCATGCCGGGATCACGCTGCGGCTCGAGGGCGGTGATCGCCTGCTGGTGGTCGGGCCCAACGGCGCGGGCAAGACGACGCTCCTGCAGATGCTGGCCGGGCAGCTGGCGCCGTCGGCCGGGAGTGTGCGTGCCCTGGGCGGGGCCCGCATCGGACTGATCGAGCAGGAGGAGGGCGGCGGGCCCGCGTCCCCGCCTCGCCATCGTGGGAGCCCGGGGGAGCGCAGACGACGCGCCCTCGCGGCGCTGTTCGGCTCCCGGCCCGACGTGCTGCTGCTGGACGAGCTCACCAACCATCTGGGCATCAGCGGCGTCGATGATCTGCTCGCAGCCCTCGACGAGACCGCCTCCGCTGTCGTGCTCGCCACGCACGACCGCTCGGTGCTGCGCGCGCTGTCCCACTGGCCGCGGCTCGAGCTCGGGAACTGAGGACCGGGCGGACGGCGCGAGGGCGCCGTCCGCCCGGATACCCTGGGGACATGAGCACCGAAGGACTTGCCGCAGCACAGCAGAAGATGGCCGATGCAGGCGTGGCGCAGACCGCCATCGACGTCTTCTCCCACTACTACGGACAGCTCGAGGACGGAGTCACCGGCTCCATCCCCGAGGACACCATCGAGCCGTACCTCGACCCACCTCAGCTCGAGGACGTCCAGATCGACGTCGGCCACGCCAAGCAGGTCTTCGACCAGCTCGCGATCATCAACCTCAACGGCGGCCTGGGCACCTCGATGGGACTGGACAAGGCCAAGTCGCTGCTGCCGGTGCGGGACGGCAAGAGCTTCCTCGACATCATCGTCGAGCAGGTCCTCGCCGCCCGTCGCGGCACCGGTTCTCGACTCCCGCTGATCTTCATGAACTCCTTCCGCACCCGCGAGGACACCCTCGAGGTGCTCGCCAAGTACTCCGACCTGCCCGTCGGCGATCTGCCGCTGGACTTCCTCCAGAACAAGGAGCCCAAGCTCCGTGTCGATGACCTCACCCCGGTGCAGTGGGAGACGGAGCCGGACCTCGAGTGGTGCCCGCCCGGCCACGGCGACATCTACACCGCACTGCAGACCTCCGGCCTGCTCCAGCAGCTGCTGGACGCGGGCTTCAAGTACGCCTCGGTCTCGAACTCCGACAACCTCGGCACCGTGCCCAGTCCCGTGATCGCCTCCTGGTTCGCCTCCACCGGTGCGCCCTACGCGGCGGAGCTGTGCCGCCGCACCGCTGCCGACCGCAAGGGCGGCCACCTCGCGGTGCGCAAGTCCGACGGTCGGCTGATCCTGCGCGACACCGCGCAGACGCCGCCGGAGGAGATGGAGTACTTCACCGATGAGCACCGTCACCCGTTCTTCCACACCAACAACCTCTGGTTCGATCTCGAACAGATGGCCGAGGTGCTCGCCGAGCGGGACGGCGTGATGGGCCTGCCGCTGATCCGCAACGAGAAGACGGTCGACCCCTCCGACAAGTCCAGCACGCCCGTCTACCAGATCGAGTCGGCGATGGGCGCCGCGATCGAGGTGTTCGACGGGGCGACCGCGATCGTCGTCGGGCGGGACCGCTTCCTGCCCGTCAAGGCCACGAGCGACCTGCTGCTGGTGCGCTCGGACGCCTACGACCTCGACGAGCGGGCCGCGCTCGTGCAGCAGGTCGAGGCGGTGCCCGCGGTGTCGCTGCACAGCGGCTCGTACAAGCTGATCCAGGACTTCGAGCCCCGCTTCCCGCATGGGGTGCCCTCCCTCAAGGAGGCCACGAGCCTGGATGTGCAGGGCGACTGGACCTTCGGCGCTGATGTCTCCGTGATCGGTGACGCCGTGCTCGGCGAGGAGGGGGGCGAGGTGCCCGAGGGCGCCCGCGTGGGCACCGCCTCCGCCGGCTGACCTCCCGCACGAGGACGCCCCGGCCCGGTGGCGGGTCCCAGCCCGGACCGTGGCCGGGGCGCACGGCCTCTCAGCCGCGACCCTGCCGCGTCTGCTCCGCGTCGGGCCGGATCAGCCACTGCCCGATCGGTGGATCGGTGATCCAACGGGTGAGGCGGCCGACGATCCCGGTGGCCAGCACGGCCGTGAGCGCCGCGCCCAGGCCGACGAGGGCCCCAGTTCCCCACCAGCTCTCGACCCAGCCGGGAAGCTCCTCGGCATAACGGATCGGCAGCAGCAGCACGGTGTGCAGCAGGTAGATGGTCAGCGAGCGGGAGCCGACCACGGTCAGCACGGACTGCCCGCGCGGGGTCACCAGCAGCAGTGCGAGGGTCCCCACGACGCCGACCACGAGAACGCCCAGGCGAACCGCCGCACTCCACGGCAGGGTCGCCTCGTCGTCGTAGGCGCTGCGGAGGTAGAAGGAGGAGCTGGGGACATCCTCGCGCAGCAGGAACGCGCAGAGCACCGCGGACGCCAGCACCAGCGCCCCCATCCAGCGGTGGCGGAAGGAGCGGATCCGTTCCAGCACCTGCGGGGTGCACACCAGCCCGAGCACGAAGAACGGCAGCATCCCCGCCAGCCGGCCCAGGCTCAGGGTCGAGTCGAGGTCCGGGTCCAGCGGCACGATCACGGAGACTGCGACGGCGAAGACCAGCGGATGACGCAGCTGGCGGAGCACCGGGGTGGTCAGCCGCCACAGCATCAGCGCGAGCAGGAACCACAGGGTCCAGGCGGGCGTGATCAGCTGCAGCTCGAAGTCCTCGCCCAGCAGCAGCGACTTGCCCGCCTCATGGACCATCTGGAAGATCACGTATGGCACGAGCATCGCGGTCAGCAGGCGCCGGACCTGGCGGGGCTCGTTGCGATAAGACCTCGACAGGTGACCGGAGATGATCACGAAAGCGGCCATGTGGAAGGAGTAGATCGCCTTGTAGAGGGTCCCGCCGAGCACGTCCCCGATGACGTCGAAGCACTCCAGGGTGTGGCCCACCACCACCAGGGTGATCAGAATGCCTCGCGCGTTGTCGAGGAAGGGGTCCCGGGCACCAGGGCGCGGCGAGGAGTCAGCGGTCATGGGGATCTCTCCGGGAAGGGACTGGGCCGGTGCAGGCTACGACCTCAGGCAGGCCCGCGCGACCAGCCCCTCCCGCCGGTGAGGTCCAGAGGATGCGGCAGCGGATTGCCGTAGCGGTGATCCGTGGCGCTGATCGCCTGCTCGCGCAGGAACGGCAGCAGCTCCACCCGCCCGCTGGCGACCACCGTCCCGGTGAACAGCGCGGTCTCGATGTGCGCGGCGATCGACTCCCGCAGAGCGCGGTCCGTCTCGCCGAGCAGCCGGATCCGGGCCTGGACGAGCGCGGGGACGCGGGAGGCGAAGCTCGTGGCGTCCTCGACCGTCACCGCGCCCTCGGACAGCCCCGCCGCGCGGCCGACCTCGGCCAGCTCGGCGCCGGTGACGGAGACCTCCACCTCCGCATCGGCGGTCGCCGCGGCGTGCAGCACCCGCTCGAGCTCCCACGGCGCGGTGCCCTCGGCCGCACGGACCATCACCGGCAGCGGCAGGTATCGCAGCACGTTGATCTCTCCGTGCAGATCCTGCACGTCCCGCGGGGCGAAGGTGCTCGAGAAGTGCTCACGGTCGCTGTGCCGGGCCGCCGCCATCCAGGCGTGCGGATCCACGGCCGGGTCCGGGACCTCGTGACCGTCGGTCCAGTCCACGAGGTGGACGAGGTAGTTGGGCCCGCCGGCCTTGGCTGTCTGCCCCACCGAGGAGCGCTTCCAGCCCCCGAACGGCTGGCGCTGCACGATCGCTCCGGTGATGCCGCGGTTGACGTACAGGTTGCCCGCCTCGACATGCTCGGTCCACCAGGCGATCTCGGTGGGCTCCAGCGAGTGGAGGCCGGCCGTCAGACCGTACGCCGTGCCGTTCTGGATCCGCACCGCCTCCTCGAGCGTCTCGGCGTGGATCACACCAAGCACCGGTCCGAAGTACTCGGTGAGATGGAAGGGTGATCCCTCCTCCACTCCGGTGCGCACCCCGGGGGAGAACAGGGTGCCCGTCTCGTCCAGCTGCCGGGGCCGGGAGAGCCAGGACTCGCCGTCCGACAGCTCGCTCAGCCCCGAGCGGAGCTTCTCACCGGGAGCCTCGACCACCGGGCCCATCTGGGCGGTGGGGTCCGTCGGCCGGCCTACGTGCAGGCTCAGCACCGCATCGGCGAGCTGCGCCGAGAAGCGGCGCGAACGTGTGACCGAGCCGACGGTGATCACCAGCGAGGCGGCCGAGCATTTCTGCCCGGCGTGGCCGAAGGCGCTCGCTGCCACGTCCCGGGCGGCCAGGTCCAGATCCGCCTGCGGGGTGACGATGATCGAGTTCTTGCCGCTCGTCTCGGCGAGGATCCGCAGCTCGGGACGCCAGGAGGCGAACAGAGAGGCGGTCTCGGAAGCGCCGGTGAGGATCAGCTGGTCGATCCGGGGATCCGAGACCAGCGCGCGGCCCACCTCGTCCTCCGGCACGTCGACGAGGGTGAAGACCTCACGGGGAACACCCGCCTCGTGCAGCAGACGCCCCACCAGGGCACCGGTGCGGAGGGACTGCGGCGCCGGCTTCATGATCACGCTGCTGCCGGTCACCAGCGCGGCCAGCGCACCGCCCGTGGGGATCGCGACGGGGAAGTTCCACGGCGGGGTGACCAGCGTCAGCGGGCGCGGTGCGGAGACCAGATCGCTGTGCGCGGCGAGGCGCTCGGCCTGCTCGGCGTAGAAGAGGGCGAAATCGATGGCCTCGCTGACCTCGGGGTCTCCCTGCTCGAGGGTCTTGCCGGTCTCGGACGCCATCACCTCGAGCAGCTCGGCGCGGTGTGCGGCCAGGGTGCCCGCCACCCGGCGGAGGATCATGGCCCGCTTCTCGACACCGAGTCCCGCCCAGTCCGGCTGGGCTGCGAGCGCACGGGCGATCGTGGACTCCACGGCCTCGACGGTGTCTCGTCGGGCGTCCCGAGCCTCCTGGACCCCGAGCTCGGAGCCGCGGATGCGATGGGTGATCCGGGCCGCCCATTCCTGGTTCGCCGGGGTCGACAGGTCGGTGTCGGGGGTGTTGCGGAAGGCGCCGGGCACCGCAGGCAGAGCGGGCGAGCCGAGCGGCAGGGGGCCGTGGGCCGCGGTGACCTCGGCGGCCCGATCCTGGTCGCGGTGCGTGGGCAGGGAGGTCTCCGCCCGCGCTCGCTCCAGGGAGTCCAGGAATCGCTGCTGTTCCCGCTCGAACAGCTCCGGGGAGGAGTCCAGCTCGAAGGCCGCGGAGAGGAAGTTCTGGGAGGAGGCGTTCTCCTCGAGGCGCCGCACCAGGTAGGAGACTGCGACGTCGAAGTGCTGCGGATGCACGATCGGGACATACAGGCGCATCGTGCCGGTCGATTCGCGCACCACGGCCTGCTGCCCCGGGGCCATCCCGGCGAGCATCTCGAACTCGACGCCGTGGCCGGGGCCCGAGGGGATGCCGCGCTCGCGCATCAGCAGGTGCGCGAAGGCGATGTCGAAGAGGTTGTGCCCGGCCACCCCCAGGTGGACGGCCTCCAGTCGAGCCGGGTCCAGTGCTTCCAGCAGCATCCGCTTGTACTGCGCGTCGGTCTCCTCCTTGGACAGCAGTGGGGCCTGCGTCCAGCCGTGGACCGAGGCGTCGACCTGTTCCATCGCCAGGTTCGCGCCCTTGACCAGGCGGACCTTGAGCGGGGCACCGCCGGCGGCGACCCGGCGCTCGGCGAAGCGGCGCACCCGCTCCATCGCCGAGGGGGCATCGGGCAGGTAGGCCTGCAGCACGATTCCGGCGTGGAGGTGCTCGAGCTCGGGACGGTCCAGGAGCTTCTCGAAGACCTGCAGCGTGAGCTCCAGATCCCGGTACTCCTCCATGTCCATGTTCAAGAACGTGGGCTGGTCCCGTCGTGCGGCCTCGAGGTACAGCGGCAGCAGTGTCTCCACCGTGTGGTCGACCGTCTCCGCCGCGGCCCACAGCGGCAGATGGTCCACCAGCGAGGAGACCTTGATGGAGACGTAGTCGAGGTCCTCACGCTCGACCAGCTCGCGCACGCCCTGCATGCGGCGCGAGGCCTCCTGGGCACCGAGCACCGCTTCGCCGAGCAGGTTGATGTTGAGCTTCGTGCCGTCGGCCGTGAGCCGTGCGATCGAGGCGCTCAACGGGCGTGGGCGGGCGTCCAGGATCAGGTGGCTGACCATCCGCCGCATCGTCGCCTGTGCGGTGGGGACCACGGCGGTGGGGGCGAGCCGGGAGGCGAAGCCGCCGAGCTCGAGCACCCGCCGCAGCGGTGCGGGCAGGAAGGACGGCGGGTCCTGGGCCAGGCGGCGCAGCTCCACCGCTGCGGCGCGGGGATCCTCGGTGCGGATCACTCGATCGACGAAGCCGAGGGTGAAGTCGAGCCCCTTGGGGTCTCGCAGCAGGTCGGAGAGCATCTTCGCCGGTCTTGGCACGGGCCGGAGGGCGGCGGCATCGACCCAGCCCCGCACCTGTGCGGAGATCTCCTCCAAGCTGACGGAGGTCGACAGGTGATCGTCGAGCGGAGACTGCGGATGGGGCATCGGGGACAAAGAAGTCTCCTCCTCGGGGTGGCTCACGGCGCCGGTGCGGTGCTTCAGATCGTAGGTCCTCGCGGGGCCGGTCGGGAGGTCCACGGGCCCGCGCACGTGGAGGTTCTGTGACCGATGTGGGACCGAAATGGGACGAGCCGCCGCCGGCCGGGGGCGGACCGCTCGCGCCGGTCGTCGGTGGACCGCTCGGTCGGCGAGCACCTGTGCCGCCGGCGCGGCTGTGGCACGATGCGGGCACAGACACCGGACGATCCTGGAGGCACTGATGAAGAAGTTCATTTTCCTGGCCGGACTCGCGATCGGGTTCGTCGTCGGATCCCGGGCCGGACGAGGCCCCTACGAATCGCTCGAGCGCACCGCCCGCCAGGTCGCGGACGATCCTGAGGTCCAGCGGCGGGCAGGGCAGGCCAAGGACACAGCCGCCCGGGTCGCGCAGGACACCGCCTCGACCGTGAAGGAGAAGGCCCCCGAGGTCGCCTCGACCGTCCAGGACAAGGTCTCCGACGCCGCCGACAGCGCCAAGGAGCGTCTCAGCAGCGGTGACCAGGACGACGCGGCCGTCAGCTCCGCGGACTCCGCAGGCACTGCGGCCGCCGGCGGGGACGCCGAGGTCGGCGAGGACAAGCCGCTGAGCTCCTGACCGGCTCTGCGCTCGCACGCGCCGGCGTCACCCCAGGACGGTGACGCCGGCGCGTTCCTGTTCCTGCATGAAGCACGGGCCGCACAGCGACATGTAGGTCACCTCGGACCCGTCGATCGCGACCTGCTCGCCCTCGAACACGAAGCGGCCGTCGACGGCGCGGCAGTTGAACTCCGCCTGCGAGCCGCAGCGGCACATCGTGGGGAGCTTCTCGATGTTGTCCGCCAGCTCGAACAGCCGGGAGGCACCGGGGAACATCGAGGTGCGGAAGTCGGCCCGCAGCCCGTAGCAGATCACCGAGATGCCGTCCTGCTTGGCGATGCGGAACAGGTCATCGATCTGGCCGGGCTCGAGGAACTGCGCCTCATCGACGAGCACGCAGTGCAGTGGGCGCAGCCCGTGCTCGTCGGCCGTGGTGCGGACCCGCGCGCGCAGATCATCGCCCGCGCCTGCGAGCACGTCCACCTCGCGGCGGGCGCCGCCGCGGGCCACCACCCAGTCCTCTCCCTTGGTGTCAAGCTCCGGCTTCACGGTCAGCGTGGCCAGGCCCCGCTCGTCGTAGTTGTAGGCGGTCTTGATCAGGGTGTCGGACTTCCCGGAGTTCATCGCTCCGTACTTGAAGTGCAGCTTGGCCATGCAGGGGGCTCCGGGGGTCGGTGGGGCGAGGTCGGCAGGGGGTCGAGGTCAGAAGGAATCCATGACGCTGGGCCGGGGGCCGGCCAGCAGCGCGTCCAGGAACGTCTCGGCGGCCGGATCGGCCTGCGCACCGAGATCCAGGCGGCGGGCGTCGGCGAGGCTCCGGCCGCCCACCAGCAGCAGGGACGCCGCGTGGATGTCGAGGCGGATCGTGCCGAGCACCCCGCGCTCGGCGGTGCTGTCCCTCGCGGCGGTGCTGTCCCGCTCGGCGCGGACGCGGCCGTCGGCGACAGAGACCAGGAAGGAGCCCGCCGCGCGGCAGGTGTGCGCCGGGACGGTGTCGTCCTCGACCACTAGTCTCACCGCCCCCTCCAGCCCCGCGGGCGCAGGTCGCGCCTGCAGGACCGCCGCGGTGTCGATCACGCGCATCATCACCAGCGGCACGGGGGAGGGGTCCGGGCGCGCCCCGCCGCCGGGGAGCGCATCGAGCACCGGGTCCTCCGTGCGCACACGCAGCCGGGCCAGCTCCGTGACCGTGGACCATGAGCCCAGCGAGCGCAGCAGGGCCAGGTGGTCGGTGCGGGTGCGGCCTCTCAGCTCGTGGACGTCGATGCCGACGCCGTCCGCGGCCTCGCCGCGCCGGGACCAGGACAGGTACCCGTGATCGACGCCGGAGGCGTCCTCGAGCAGCAGTGCGGCCCAGCCGTCGCCGGGCAGGCCCTCATCGAACAGCGGCGCCTCACGGCGCAGCATCGCGTTGTCGTGCGTGCTGAGCCGGTGGTACAGCGCCCGCAGTCGCGGCATCGTCGCCTCGGTGACGGGCACCAGGCGTCGGTCGGGCACGGCGCGTATCCGCTGCAGGTCCACCAGCGGCACGATCAGGGACTGGGTGCGGGCGACCACCTGGTAGCCGCGGCGGCGATAGATCGCCGGGTTCGAGGGGTAGAGCATCGACAGCGGCAGCCCCTCGGCATCGCAGCGCGCGATCACTGCGGTCAGCAGCTGGTCGAACAGTCCGTCGCCGCGATGGGCCGGGTGCACGGCCAGCCCCGCCACGCCTCCGCAGCCCGCCAGTCCGCCGCCCAGGGTGACGTGGTCATGGCGGATGCGCGCCCCGGCGGCGATCACCTCGTCGAGACCCCCGGGCAGCGAGGAGGCGTCGATGCCGATCGCTGTCTGTCCCGGGGCGAAGTCCTTCGCAGCTCCCGGCACGGCAGGATCGAAGGAGCCCCCGAAGGCGCCGGAGGCCATCGTCCTGTAGGCGGCGAAGTCCTCGGTGGTGAGATCGCGAACAGACATGCCGGAGAGTCTAGGCGCGCCGCCTGTTGCATACTGACCACGCCCGCTCAGTCCTGAGGAGATGCCGTGACCCCACGCCGTGAGCGTCAGTCCACGGGTGCGCCGCGAGGCGGTGCCCGCAAGCCCTACACCCGCGCCAACAGCGCACAGCGCGCCGCCCGGGAGGCGCTGTCCAAGCGCCTGTCGGCCGGGGATCCGCGCAGCGAGCAGTCGCCGCAGCGCCGGATCCCGGTGGGCCTGTCGACGTCCTCCGTGTTCCCGTCCGGCGTGGAGGAGGCCTTCCGGCTCGCCCGGGAGATCGGCTACGACGGGATGGAGGTGATGGTCTCCTACCCCAAGGACAGCCAGGACCCGGCCCTGCTGCGCGAGTACTCCCAGCGGTACGAGCTGCCGATCCTCTCCCTCCACGCGCCCACCCTGTTCTTCCTGCAGGGGCTGTGGGGCCGTGATGCCTGGATCAAGATCGAGCGCACCGTCGAGATCGCGAAGGAGCTGGGGGTGCCCACGATCGTCGCGCATCCTCCCTTCCGCTGGCAGGGCAAGTACGCCCGCGGCTTCGTCGAGGGGGTCGCCGCGCTCGAGGAGGAGCACGGCATCGCGATCGCGGTCGAGAACATGTACCCGTGGCGCCTGGGCGTGCGCGAGCTGCTGAACTATCTGCCCGACCACGACCCCACCGACGAGGACTACGCCCATGTGACCGTCGACCTCTCCCACGCCGCGACCGCGGGCGACGATGCGCTCGAGATGGTCGACCGGCTGGGGGACCGCCTCACCCACCTGCACCTGGCGGACGGCTCCGGGAAGACCACCAAGGATGAGCACCTGCCCCCGGGGGAGGGGAACCAGCCCTGCGCAGAGGTGCTGCGGCGCCTGGCGAACCGCGGATGGGAGGGCTCGGTGCTGCTCGAGGTCTCCACCAGCAGCAACCCGGAGATGCGCGAGCGCACACTGCGCCAGAGCCTCGCCTTCGCCCGCCACCACCTCGGGCACCACCTCGAGGAGGGGGTCGACGGGGACGACGTGGGATCCACCACCTCCTGAGGGTCTCCCCAGACGCGGGTGGGACAATGACGGATGCATGTCCCGGGCCGAGCACGGCCCCATGCGATGACGACGAGCACACGGACTGACGAGGTAGCGCACACTGATGGGGAACGGGAACACAGGGATCGTCCACAGGAACACCAGCCTGCTGGCGATCGAGATGAGCCTTCCGCAGGTCACCGTCACCTCGGACGAGATCGACGAGATGCTCGCTCCGGCGCGCAAACGGCTGCGGCTGCCCAAGGGAGTGCTGCAGAGGGTCGCCGGGGTCTATGAGCGCCGCTGGTGGCGCGACACCGAGAACGGCTGGAAGCAGGGCGTGGTCCTCGCCGCCGAGCGCGCCATGGCCAAGGCCGGCATCATGCGCGACCAGGTCGGCCTCCTGATCAACGCCTCCGTCTCCCGCCAGCACCTCGAGCCCGCCGTGTCCACCGGCATCCACCATTCGCTGGGGATGCCCACCAGCTGCATGAACTTCGACATCACCAACGCCTGCCTCGGCTTCGTCAACGCCATGTCGATGGCCTCGAGCATGATCGACTCCGGTCAGATCAAGTACGCCCTGATCGTCGGCGCCGAGGACGTCGAGGAGGTCCAGCGCGGCACTGTCGAGCGCCTGAACTCCAAGACCTCGACCCGTGCGGACTTCAACAACCAGTTCGCGTCCCTGACCCTCGGCTCCGGCGCCGCCGCCGCCGTCCTCGGCCCGGCCGACGAGCATCCCGAAGGCCACCGCCTCAAGCACACCCAGGCCCGTGCCGGCACCGAGCACCATGAGCTCTGCGTGGCCGACATGCAGGACATGCGCACCGACTCCGCGGGACTGCTCGAGAACGGCATCCAACTGATCCTCGACACCTGGAAGGGGGCGAACGAGGAGGGGCACGATTTCAAGAACCTCGACGTCGTCATCCCGCACCAGGTCTCGACGGTGTACATCCGCAACTTCTCGAAGATCACCGGGGTGGGGATGGAACGCATCCCGGTCACGGTCGGGGACTGGGGCAACATCGCCGCCGAAGCGGTGCCGATGACGCTCGCGCACATCCAGGACGACATCCAGCGAGGGCAGCGTGTGCTGCTGATGGGCGTCGGCTCCGGTCTGAACACGGCGATGATGGAGGTCGAGTGGTGAGCACCACCCGCAGCACAGGGCGCCGACGCGCTTCCACCCACACAGGGTCCGACATCCCGGAGATGCCGGGGGTGGATCCCCGCCTCAGCCGCACCCTCGAGGTGCGCGACCACTCCGGCCAGACGCGCCGCTGGCACCTGCTGGACTCCGGCCCGCTGCTGGCCGAGCGCGGGATCACGCCGCGCGGCACCCTGCTGGCCGTCCACGGCAACCCCACCTACTCCTTCCTGTTCCGCTCGCTCGTGCGGTCGGACATCCCCTGGCGGCTGATCGCGGTGGACCAGCTGGAGATGGGCTGGTCCGAGCGCACCGGCATGAAGCGCCGCTACCAGGACCGCATCACCGACCTGTCCCTGCTCACCGACGCGCTGTCCCTGCGCGGCCCCGTCGTCACCGTCGGCCATGACTGGGGCGGCCTGATCTCCACCGGCTGGGCGCTGGACAACCGCCACGACCTGGTCGGGATGATCCTCACCAACACCGGCGTGCACCAGAAGCTCGAGGAGTCGCTGCCCAAGGCGCTGCAGCTCGCGACCGCGCCGTGGTTCCGCACGCCCTCGACCTCGATCACGGACACCTTCCTGCGCACCACGCTGGCGCTGTCCAAGCCTGCGCTGCCCAAGGAGGTGCAGGAGGCCTACCTCGCCCCCTACCGCTCCCGCGCACGCCGAGCGGGCATCGACCAGTTCGTCGCCGACATCCCCGCCGCCGCGGAGCATCCCTCCCGCCCCACCCTCGAACGGGTCGCCGAGGGGATCCGTGAGCTGGACGTGCCCACCCTGCTCGCCTGGGGCCCCCGCGACATCACGTTCAACGACCGCTTCCTGCGCGATCTGATCGAGCGGGTCCCGCACGCTGACGTGCACCGCTTCGAGAAGGCATCCCACCTGGTCTGGGAGGACGCCGACGTCGCCGGCATGGTCGCCGAGTGGCTGCACGCGAACTTCGGCACCGCCGAGGAGCCCCGCATCCAGGCGCCTGCCCGGCGCTCCGTCTCCTCCTACGCCGAGCCCGCTCCCGAGCGTCACATCGGCGCGCCGATCGCCGAGCTGGCGGCCGATCCGATGCACGCCCACCGCGCCGCGGTGGTCGAGCTCGGCGGCGACGAGGGCGGGGGCCGGGAGATCTCCTGGTCCCTGCTGAACCGCCGGATCGATGACATCGCCGCCGGCCTGCTCTCGCACGGCGTGCGCCCCGGTGACCGGGTGAGCCTGCTGATCACACCCGGCGCGGACCTCACCGGTGTCCTCTACGCCTGCTTCCGCATCGGTGCCGTGGCCGTCGTCGCCGACGCCGGTCTGGGCACGGCCGGCCTGACCCGCGCGGTGATCGGCTCGCACCCCGACTGGTTCATCGGGATCAAGAAGGCCCTGGTGGGTGCCCGTGCGCTGGGCTGGCCCGGCCGCCGCCTGTCCGTCGAGCAGCTGCCCACGGTGGATCGTGTCGCGCTCGGCGTGGAGACCTCCATCGCGGAGCTCGCCCGCTCCGGCGCGGTGATGCGCGATCTCGGCGCCCCGCTGGATGCTCCGTGGCCCGATCCCGAGGCCGATGCCGCGATCCTGTTCACCTCCGGGTCGACCGGCCCCGCCAAGGGGGCGGTGCTCACCCACCGACAGCTCGGCGCGATGTTCAGCGCCGTGGGCGAGACCCTGGAGCTGGCACCCGAGCGGGGTCTGGTCGCCGGATTCGCGACCTTCGCACTGCTCGGACCCGCTCTCGGCGCGCCGACGGTGGTGCCCGACATGGACATCACCCGCCCCGGTGAGCTCACCGCTCCCGCGCTGGCCACGGCGATCGCCGCACTCGGCAGCCCGGCCGTGTTCACCGCCCCTGCGGCGCTGCGAAACATCCTCGACACCGCAGATCAGCTCGACGACGCCGGTCG
>JAAZLF010000295.1 GCA_012799425.1 Actinomycetales bacterium
CCTGCGCCGGTGCCCGGGCACGCCGGCACCCTGCGCCGGCTCCCGGGCACGCCGGCCCCTGACGCACCGGCCCCCGGGCACATCGGCTCCCTGCCCGCTCGGCTCCTTGACACCCGGCCCTCGCCCCGCCTAGTTTGTTCGCAGCATGAACGATTCGGGTGCCGGGGTCGCGACGAGGCGATCCGGCCCGACCGTCACCGACGAAGGAGCAACGATGATCACGTTCGGCACAGGTGGCTGGAGAGCCATCATCGGGGACGAGTTCACCCGCGAGAACGTCCGGCTGCTCGCCCAGGGGCTCGCGGACCGGATGCACGCGGAGGGCGTCGTCGAGCGGGGCCTGGTGATCAGCTACGACCGGCGCTTCCTCTCCGACGTCGCCGCCTGGTGGGCGATCGAGGTGCTGGCCGGCAACGGCATACCGGTGCGCGTGATTACCCGTCCGGTGCCCACCCCCATGTGCATGTGGACGGTGAAGCAGACGGGCGCCGCGTACGGCATCGCCGTCACCGCCTCCCACAACCCGGCCCTGTACAACGGGCTGAAGATCTTCACCGAGGGCGGGCGGGATGCCGATCTCGGGGTCACCGATGAGCTCTCGGCCCACGTGGCGACCCTCGCCCCGGCCGACGTCCGCTCCCTGGCCCCGCACGAGGTGCGTGACAGCGAGCTGGTCACCGAGCAGTCCTCGATCAACTGGTACCTCGATGCGATCATCTCCCAGCTGGATCTCGAGGCGATCCGCCACGCGCACCTGAACATCGTGCTGGATCCGATGTTCGGCGTGGCCCAGACCAGTCTGCAGACCATCCTGGTCAGCGCCCGCTGCCAGGTCGAGGTGATCAACGCCCGGCACGATCCCCTGTTCGGCGGGCGCATGCCCTCCCCGGCGGAGGGCAGCCTCTCGCCGCTGCGGCAGGCCGTGCTCGAGCACGGCGCAGATCTCGGCATCGCGACCGACGGCGACGCGGACCGTCTCGGCATCATCGATGACCAGGGCAACTACCTCAGCCCCAATCAGGTGCTGGTGCTGCTGTACGAGTACCTGCTCACCGGCAAGGGCTGGGAGGGTCCCGTCGTACGGAACTTCTCGACCACGCATCTGCTGGACCGGGTGGCGGCCGCGCACGGGCAGAAGTGCCACGAGGTGCCCGTCGGCTTCAAGTGGATCAGCGCGAAGATGGCCGAGACCGATGCGGTGATCGGCGGGGAGTCCTCCGGCGGGCTCACGGTGCGTGGGCACATCCCCGGCAAGGACGGCATCCAGGCCGCCGGGCTGCTGGTGGAGATGGTGGCCCGCTCCGGCAAGAAGCTCTCCCAGCTGTACGCAGAGCTGGTGGAGCGGCACGGAGCGCTGGTGATGGAGGAGGCGGCCTACGGGTACACGCCCGAGCGCCGCGAGGAGCTGCAGGAGCGGATCTTCGCAGCCCATGAGCTGCCCGTCTTCGATCGGGAGATCGACAGGATCGCCTGGGAGGACGGCTGTAAGGTCTATTTCGCCGACGACTCCTGGCTGACCATCCGCTTCTCCGGCACCGAGCCGGTGATCCGAGTATTCTCCGAGGCTGAGAGCGCGGAGGGTGCCCAGGCGCTCTCCCGTGCCGTCGCCGACCACTACGACTTGGGAGCATGATGACCTCCACGCTCGCCTCGAGCCCCGCCATCACCACCGCTGTGGTCCTCGCCCGTGGTCTGGGGAGCCGGATGCGCGCAGATGGCGGTTCCGCTCTGACCGCGGAGCAGGCCGCCGCCGCGGCCTCCGGCCACAAGGCGCTCATGCCGATCGGCGAGCACCGCCTGATCGACTACTCGCTCAGCGCCCTGGCCGATGCCGGGATCCGCCGGGCCGTGCTGGTCGTCGCGCCCGAGCACGGGGAGTTCGCCCAGCACATCGCGCAGCTCGCCCCCTCCCGGCTCGAGGTCGTCTTCGCCGTGCAGGAGGAGCCGCGCGGCACGGCCGACGCTGTCGCCTCTGCCCGGGATGCCGTGGGCGACGAGCCGTTCATCATGGTCAACGGCGACAACCTCTACCCCGGTGAGGGGATCGCGCGCCTGCTGCGGGCCGACGGCAACGCCCTGCTCGGCTTCGAGCGCGGCGCCCTGGTCAGCGAGAGCAACATCCCCGCCGATCGCATCGCCGCCTTCGCGCTCATCGAGCAGCGTGAGGGCCGGCTCGAGCGGATCGTGGAGAAGCCCGACGCCGCCACCCTCGCCGCTGCGGGCGAGGACGCCCTGGTGAGCATGAACGCCTTCGCCTTCACCGCGGAGATCTTCGCAGCCTGCGACCGGATCGAGCCGTCACCGCGCGGCGAGCTCGAGATCGTCGATGCCGTGCGTGAGCTGGGCAGGGTGCAGGTGGTCCCCTTCGCGGGCGGGGTCCTGGACCTCTCGCGCCGCGACGACATCGATGAGGTGGAGCGCCGCCTGAGCGGCACCGAGGTCGCCCTGTGACGCCCAGTCCGGTCACCTGGGAGATGCCCGGGCGGATCGAGGTGCTCGGCAAGCACACCGACTACGGCGGCGGCCGCGTGCTGGTCTGCGCCGTCGATCGCGGCCTGACGCTGCACGCCGAGGAGATCCCCGGGCAGCCCGGCACGCTCGAGGCCGCGAGCGAGACCTATCCCGGCATCCTCCACCTCACGGCGGATGCCGTCCCGGACCTCCCGGCCGGGCACTGGGGCCGGTACGTGCACACGGTCCTCGCCCGCCTCACCGACAACTTCGGCCCGCTGCCCGCCGCACGGCTCACCGTCGCCTCGGACCTGCCGCCCGCTTCCGGGATGTCCAGCTCCTCGGCGATGATCACCGGCGCCGCGATGGCGCTCGCGGACGTGGCCGGCCTGAGCTCCACCGAGGCATGGACCTCGCAGCTGCCGGACAGGATGGCGCTGGCCGGTTACGCCGCCTCGATCGAGAACGGCAAAAGCTACGCCGGGCTCGCCGGCCGCCCCGGCGTGGGCACCAGCGGCGGCTCCCTGGACCACACCGGCATGCTCGCGAGCGAGGAGGGCCAGATCTCCTACGCGGAGTTCGACCCGATGCGTCTGATCGACCGGGTCCCGATGCCGCAGGAGTGGTCCTTCGTGGTCGCCGTCAGCGGCGTGCTGGCCGAGAAGACCGGCGCCGCCCAGGAGCTCTACAACCGCGGCCCCGCCCTGCTCGGCGCCCTGGTGGAGCGCTGGAACGCGCACACCGGTCGCCGCGACGCCTCGGTGCAGGCCGCGCTGCGCTCCCTCGTGGGCGAGGACCTGGAGGGGCCGCTGCTCGCGGGCACGGATCTCACCGCACCGCTGCCGCAGGGCAGCGCGCTCGCCGACTCGCCGCTCGCGCGCGATGAGCGACTCACCCCGCTGCGCCGCCTCGCGGCCGACGGTACGGAGCGCGACCGCCTGGACCAGTTCCTGCTCGAATCCGCCGTGCTCGTGCCGCGTGCACACGACGCCCTGCGGGACGGCGATCTCGACGCCTTCGCCTCGGCGACCGCCACCTCGCAGCGCCTGGCCGAGACCCACCTGCGCAACCAGGTGCCGCAGACCATCGAGCTGGTCCGCAGCGCCGAGCAGCTCGGCGCGAAGAGCGCCTCCGCCTTCGGGGCAGGGTTCGGCGGGAGCGTCTGGGCGCTGGTGCCGACGGCCGACGCGGACGGGTTCGCCGCCGCGTGGCGCGAGCGCTACCTGCGCACCGACGGCGCCCCCGAGACCGCGAGCGTGCTGGTCGCACGGCCCGGAGCGCCCGGCCGACGGGTGTAGCCCCGCGCCCGGGGTATTGGTGCTGCGCCCGGGGTGTCGGCGTCGCGCCCGGGGTGTAGCGCCCGGGTGTCGGTGCCGCGCCGGGGGTGTCGCCTTCGCGCCCGGGTGTCGGCGCCGGAGCTCCGCTCGGGCTGCTGCTGAGCCGTGGCTTCGGTGAGCCGGGCCCCAGCGAGGCCGCCTCGAGCCGTGGGTTCGGTACCGGTGGCTGCATCGAGCCGTGAGTTTCGTACCCGTGCGGGGCTCCAGAGGTACCGAAGTCACGGCTCGCTCAGACGGCACCCGCCCGTTGCCGCC
>JAAZLF010000296.1 GCA_012799425.1 Actinomycetales bacterium
CACCAAGGTGCACGACAGCGACAACATCATGTTCGCCTGCAAGATCTGGGGCATCCGCGCCACCGATCTGAACCAGGGCGTGGTCTACGGCCTGGAGACCGACGAGACGCGCCTGGACCCGCGCCTGGTCAACCGCTTCGACTACGACGCCGTGTTCGGCACCGCGCTGAACCGCTTCATCGTCCAGGCGGCCATCGGCCACGACCTCACCGTCTACGGCAACGGCTCCCAGACCCGCGGCTACCTCGACATCCAGGACACCGTGCGCTGCATCGAGCTCGCCTGCGAGAACCCGGCGGATGCGGGCGAGTTCCGCGTCTACAACCAGTTCACCGAGCAGTTCTCGGTCAAGGAGCTGGCCGAGAAGGTGCAGAAGGTCGCCGCGGATCTGGGCAACGAGGTGGCGATCTCCTCGATGGAGAACCCGCGCGTGGAGAAGTACGACCACTACTACAACGCCGTCAACACCACCCTGCTCTCGCTGGGCCTGGAGCCGCACCTGCTCACCGACGAGCACCTCGCCGAGGTGCTCAAGGTCGCGATGAACAACACCGACCGGGTCAAGCGCGAGCTGGTCATGCCCACCGTCACCTGGAAGTGACCACCGCCCCGTGAAGATCGCGATCGTCACGGAGACCTTCCTGCCCTCGGTCGACGGCGTGGTGACGCGGCTGCGCCACGCCGTCGAGCGGTTCAGGGACCTCGGCCACGAGGTCATGGTCATCGCCCCGGAGCTCGGCGTCACCGAGCACCACGGCGCGAGGGTGGTGGGCGTCAAGCCGGTGACCTTGCCGTTCTACAAGCATCGGCGCTTCACCCTGCCCAACCCCACCGTGGACGGCATCGTCCGCGGCTTCCATCCGGACGTGGTCCATGCCGCCCAGCCGCTGCTGCTGGCCTCCTCGGGGGCCTATGCCGCGCACCGGCAGCGGATCCCGCTGGTCGCGAGCTATCACACCCACATCCCCCGGTACCTGGACCTCTACCGGGCCTGGAAGTGGGGCAAGCGCCCCGTGTGGTGGCAGATCCGGCGCAACCACGCCCTGGCCGACATCAACATTGCCACCTCCGAGACGATGCGCGCCGAGCTCGCCTCCCACGGCATCGAGAACCTGCACGTGGTGCGGCGCGGGGTGGACACGAAGACCTTCCATCCCGACTTCGCCTCGCAGCAGATGCGCGAGCGCCTCACCGAGGGGCGGCCGGACAAGAAGCTGCTGGTGTTCGTGGGCCGCCTCGCCGCGGAGAAGGAGATCCACCGCCTGCGCCCGCTGATGGAGCGGCGCGAGGACGTGGCCCTCGCGATCGTGGGCGATGGCCCCTACCGGCGCGAGCTCGAGGCGATGTTCGCCGGCACCTCGACGCTGTTCCCCGGCTTCATGCAGGGCGAGGAGCTCGCCAGCGCCTTCGCGAGCGCCGACGGGTTCATCTTCCCCTCCGTCACCGAGACCCTGGGCCTGGTGATCCTCGAGGGCATGGCCTCCGGGCTGCCCGTGGTCGCGGCCCGCTCAGGGCCGACGATGGAGCAGGTCACCGACGGGGTGAACGGCCTGCTGTGGGATTCCGGCGATGACTCGACCCTCGATGCGGCGCTGG
>JAAZLF010000297.1 GCA_012799425.1 Actinomycetales bacterium
CCGTTCGGGGAGGGGACGATCACGAACACCGGCTGCCCCTCCTCGACCAGGGCGATCGGGCCGTGCTTGAGCTCCCCGGCGGCGAAGCCCTCGGCATGGATGTAGGCGATCTCCTTGAGCTTGAGCGCACCTTCCATCGCCGTGGGATAGCCGACGTGGCGGCCCAAGAACAGCACGCTCGTGGCATCCTTCATGTCCCGCGCGAGCTGTTCGACCTGGGCGGAGCTGTCCAGCACCTGCTGGATCTGGTCGGGGATCTGCTCGAGGTCGGCCATCAGCGCGGCGATCTCGTCGGCGTAGAGGTTGCCGCGCGTCTGGGCGAGGAACAGCCCCAGCAGGTAGCAGGCGGCGATCTGGCCCAGGTACGCCTTGGTGGAGGCGACGGCGATCTCGGGGCCGACGTGCAGGTACAGCGCCGCATCGGACTCCCGCGGGATGGTCGAGCCGCGGGTGTTGCACAGCGCGACCACCTTCGCGCCCTGCTCGCGGGCGTGGCGCACCGCCATCAGGGTGTCCATCGTCTCGCCGGACTGAGAGATCGCCACGACCAGGGTCTTCTCGGTGACGACCGGGTCGCGGTAGCGGAACTCGTGGGCGAGCTCGACCTCGGTGGGGATGCGGCACCAGTGCTCGATCGCGTACTTCGCGACCGCTCCCGCATTCGCGGCGGTGCCGCAGGCGACCACCACGATCTTGTCGATGCTGCGCAGCACGGCGGGGTCGATGTCCATCTCGTCCAGCTGCAGCGCGCCGTTCTCGAGCCGTCCCCTGAGCGTATCGGCGACGGCACCGGCCTGTTCGTGGATCTCCTTGGCCATGAAGGAGTCGTAGCCGCCCTTCTGCGCGGCCACGGCGTCCCATTCGATCGTGTAGCGCGCGGCATCGGTGACCTCTGCGCCGTCGAAGCCGATCACCGCCACGGAATCCGCCGTGACGGTGACGACCTGGTCCTGCCCGATCTCGAGCGCCTGTTTGGTGGAGTCCACGAAGGCGGCGACGTCGGAGCCGAGGAAGTTCTCCCCCTCCCCCAGCCCCACCACGAGCGGGGAGTTGCGACGCGCGGCGACCACGGTGTCCGGGGCGTCTCGGTGCACCGCCAGCAGCGTGAAGGCGCCCTCGAGCTGGCCGGCGGCGCGGCGCATCGCCTCGGTGAGGTCCTCGGCGGCCCCCGTCTCGCGGGCGAGCAGGTGGGCCGCGGCCTCGGAGTCGGTCTCCGACACGAAGGAGTACCCGTCCTGTTCGAGCTCGGCGCGCAGGCTCGCGAAGTTCTCGATGATCCCGTTGTGCACCACAGCCAGCTCGCCCTCGTGGCCGCCGTGGTGCGGATGGGCGTTGGTGTCCGTGGGGCCACCATGGGTGGCCCAGCGGGTGTGGGCGATCGCGACCCGCCCGGTGGTCTCCGTGGATCCGTCGAGGGCCTCACGCAGGTTCTCGAGCTTCCCGGCGCGCTTGGTCAGGCGCACCCGGCCCTCGTCGATCACCGCGACACCGGCGGAGTCGTAGCCGCGGTACTCGAGGCGCGCGAGCCCCTGCAGGGCGGCGTCCACGGGACGGGAGGAGGGGGCTGAGGCGCTCGGGCCTGCGTAT
The DNA here is from genome assembly GCA_012799425.1 of Actinomycetales bacterium. GTDB lineage: Bacteria > Actinomycetota > Actinomycetes > Actinomycetales > Dermabacteraceae > Brachybacterium. The sequence continues at coordinate 1,588 of JAAZLF010000297.1, forward strand.
CCGACGATTCCACACATGCAGTTCACGCTAATGATCCGCTCTTCGATTCTCGTCTCCGCAGCGGCATCGGCACGAGTCCTTCCTCACCTCCGCCGGGGCTGGTGAACGGGCGTGGCCGAACGTGCGCGCGAGCAGTCACGTTCGCGCACAGCCGCCGCCGGACCCGCCCGGTGGCAGGGCGACGACCGTGATCCAGACCTCTTCGGCGGCCGACGGGGTCGCACAGCGGGCCCGAGCGGGTCTCATCTCACAGCCCAGTGGCCGAGAAGCGCCCGCGGTGCTGGAAGAATCGACCCCATGAAGGCCGCTTCAGCGTCGAGCACCGTCACCCCGTTCGAGGAGATCCCGCGGGATGACTGGGCGAGACTGTCCCAACAGACCCCGCTGCCGCTCTCCGAGGAGGACGTCATCCGCCTGCGCGGCCTCGGCGACCGCCTCGACCTGCAGGAGGTCGATGCCGTCTATCGGCCCATCTCCCGCCTGCTGAACATCCAGGTCGCGGCCGCCCAATCGCTGCGCCGGGACCGGGAGGGCTTCCTGGACCAGCACCAGCAGCGCACCCCGTACATCATCGGCGTGGCGGGGTCCGTGGCCGTGGGCAAGTCCACGACCGCCAGACTGCTGCGCGAGCTTATGGCGCGCTGGCCCGAGACCCCGCGGGTGCAGCTGGTGACCACCGACGGGTTCCTCCACCCCAACGCCGAGCTCGAGGCGCGCGGCATCATGCAGCGCAAGGGATTCCCCGAGAGCTACGACCGGCGCCGCCTGCTGCGCTTCGTCGCAGACGTCAAGGCCGGTCACGAGCGCGTCGAGGCGCCCGTGTACTCGCACCTGACCTACGACATCCTCGAGGACGAGAAGGTGGTCGTCGAGCGGCCCGACGTGCTGATCGTCGAGGGCCTGAACGTGCTCCAGCCGGCCCGTCCCCGCCGCGACGGCCGCCTGGGGATGGCGGTCTCGGACTTCTTCGACTTCTCGGTGTACGTCGACGCCCGCATGGAGGACGTGCAGCGCTGGTACGTGGAGCGATTCCTCAAGCTGCGGCGCACCGCCTTCTCCGATCCGCGTTCCTACTTCCGCCGCTACGCGGAGCTCACGGACGAGGAGGCAGTGCAGACGGCGCTGGGGATCTGGCGCTCGATCAACGGGCCGAACCTCACCGAGAACGTGGTCCCCACCCGTGGCCGCGCTGACCTGGTGCTGCGCAAGGATGGCCGGCACCGTGTCCACTCGGTGCTCCTGCGGAAGGTCTGAGCGGACCCGGCACTGACCTCGCCAGCGCCCCGCGAGAACACCGCACCCACCACGAACGACGCGCCCGTCACGAACGACGCGCCGTTCCGAACGACGCGCCCATCGAGAACACCGGAAACTTGCCATTCCGGGAGGAACCGGTGTTCTCGGCGGACACGACCAGCGTGTCACCGAACCGGGCACGTCCAGCGTCTCACCGAACCGGGCACGCTCACCGGGTCACCGGGCTACCGCGTCACGGGGTCACGGGGTCACCGCGCCACCGGGTCACGGGGGCACCGCGCCACCGCGCCACCGGGCTACCGCGCCACCGGGTCACTGGGCGACGGGCTCACCGGGCTGCCGGGCCGGGCGGTGGAGGGTCGTGACCGGGTTCAGAGCCCCACGCGCTCGCGGACGATGCCGGCGAGGCGCTCGGCGATCTCGGTCGCCTGCTCGTCGGTCGGCGCCTCGACCATGACGCGCACGACCGGTTCGGTGCCGGAGGGACGCAGCAGCACCCGGCCGTGCTCCCCCAGCTCCGCCTCCGCCGCAGCGATCGCGTCGGAGACGCCGCGGTCGATGGTGGCCTTCGCCTTGTCGATGTCCTTGACGTTGATCAGCGCCTGCGGCAGGCGGGTCATCACGTTCTTCAGCTCGCGTGCGGTGCGACCGGTCTCGGCCATGCGCTGCAGCAGGTGCAGAGCGGTCAGCTCGCCGTCGCCGGTGGTGGCGTGCTCGGCGATGATCACGTGACCGGACTGCTCACCGCCGATGGAGTAGCCGCCGAGGTTCATCTCCTCGAGCACGTAGCGGTCGCCCACCCCGGTCTGGCCGAGCACGATCCCGTGCTCCTTCATCGCGATCTTCAGGCCGAGGTTGCTCATCACGGTCACCACCAGGGTGTCGTCGTGGAGCTTGCCGCGCTCCTTGAGGTCCAGCGCGAGGATCGCCATGATCTGGTCGCCGTCGATGATCTCGCCGTCGGCGTCGACCGCGAGGCAGCGATCGGCGTCCCCGTCGAAGGCGACGCCGATGTCCGCGCCGTGCTCGAGCACTGCGGCCTGCAGCGGGCCGAGATGGGTGGAGCCGCAGCCCTCGTTGATCAGGCCTCCGTCGCTGCGGTCGCCGATCACGTGCACCGTCGCGCCGGCGCGGCGCAGGGCGTCGGGTCCGGAGAGGTAGGCGGCGCCGTTGGCGCAGTCCGCGACCACCGTCAGTCCCGTCAGCGGCCGGTCGAGCGTCGAGACCAGGTGGCCGACGTACTCCTCGACAGCACCCTCGTAGCGGGAGATGGTGCCGACGTCGGTGCCCTGCGGGCGGTCCCACTCCTCGCCGAGGCGCGCCTCGATCGCGTTCTCGACCTCATCGGGCAGCTTGGTGCCGCCGCGGGCGAAGAACTTGATGCCGTTGTCGGGCGCGGGGTTGTGCGAGGCGGAGATCATCACACCGAGGTCAGCGCCGGTGGACTGCACCAGGAAAGCCAGCCCGGGGGTGGGGAGCACCTCCGCGTCGAGCACGTCGACCCCGGCAGCGGCGAGACCTGCGCACACCGCGGCGGAGAGGAAGTCGCCGGAGGGGCGGGTGTCCCGCGCGACGATCGCCTTGGGGCGCGAGCCGCCGAAGGCACCGAGGGTGCCCAGCACATGGGCCGCGCCGACGGACAGCTCGACCGCGAGCTCCGCCGTGATGTCGCCGTTCGCGCGTCCGCGCACTCCATCGGTGCCGAAGAGTCGTGCCACAGGATTCTCCTCAAGGGGATCGGGGTCTGCGAGCCTCCACGAGCACTGCCGCACGAACGCGTCGCACAGAGGATCCCGCTCGGAGGTCCGCTGTGAGACTACCCGCTGGAGAGGCCCCGGCCCGGCAGATCCCTCGTCACCGAGGGGTTGTGCCGGTTACTTTGGAGGGATGCCCGATCCCGTCCTGCTGCCCCGCCTGCTGCCCTCCGCGATCAGCCATCATGTGGGCGACCGCACCGCGAGCAGGGGCCTCGGAGCGGCCCGTGCGGGACGTGTCGAGGACCTCACCTGGGATGCCGCGAGCATGACCGTCTCCGCCGACGTCACCGAGCAGGGCGGCGCATCGCACCACGCAGAGGTGGTGCTGGCCGAGTACGAGGAGGACTCCGTCTCGCGCCGCTTCCATGCTCCCGGCCCCGGCGGCCTGTGGCGCCCGCGCAGCTCAGCCTGCGACTGCTCCGTCGGCGAGGCCTGCCTTCATGTGGCCGCGACCCTGTACCGGCTCAACGATCTCGGCACTCAGGCGGTGCGCGAGAGCCCACCCGCCGAGTGGCGCAGCGTGCTGCGCCCCCTGCTGAACTCGACCCCCGCCACCGACGTGGGCACCACCTCGCTGCCCCGCCCCCTGGCGCTGCGCTTCGACCTCGAGGCCGGAGTCTCGGGGACCGGCGCTTCCCGCCACCATCGTGAGGTCGCGACCCGCGCCCACGTCGAGGCGGGTGCCGAGCTGTGGCTCGGGATCCGCCCCCTGACCCGCGGCCGCAAGGGCGCCTGGATCAAGGGCGATCTGTCCTGGCGCACCTTCGAGTTCCGTCTCGCCGGGCGGGAGTACGATGCCGCGCACGGCGAGGCGATGACCCGGATCTTCGCCGCCGCGTCGGTCGAGCGCTCGTACTCCAGCGGCGCGATCGATCATCTCTGGCTGAACTCCATCACCTCCCCGTTGCTGTGGCAGTCGCTCGAGCACGCCCGCGCCGCCGGCGTCGAGTTCCTGCCCGGCAGCGGGCTCGCCGCGATCGACCTGCTCGCGGACGGCGAGACCGGCCTGGATCTCCAGGTCGAGGAGGGCACCGAGGAGCTTCACATCAGGCCCCGCCTCTCGATCGCCGGTGAGCAGACCTCCCGCGGCCGGCTGCTGGGAGCCTCCGGGGTGCTCGATGTCGACCCCGCCGGCGGCGACCTCCTCGCCGCCCGCATCGCCCCGCTGGACTCGGCCGTCCCGCGGGCCCTGCGCTCCCTGCTGCAGCGCCGGGAGCCGCTGGTGATCCCCGCCCAGGACCGAGAGTCGTTCCTCGAGGTCGCCTATCCGCAGCTGCGCACGCTCACCGCCGTCACCAGCCTCGACGGCAGCGTGGAGCTGCCTGCGGCACGTCGGCCCTCCCTGCACCTCACCGCCGCCTACGCCTCCGGCGACCGCCTGTCGCTGCGCTGGTCCTGGCACTACTTCGACCCGGACCGGCGCCTGCCGATGGATCAGCGCCAGGGAGCCCACCGCGACCTCGCCCACGAGGACGAGGTGATCGCCTCGACGATGGCGCTGTGGCCGCTGGATCCGAGCGATTCACCCGAGCTGCTCAGCGGCACCGACACCGCCCGCTTCACCGAGCACGTGCTGGACGACCTCGCCGCGATGGACCACGTCGAGGTCGAGGTGACCGGCACCCGCCACGCCTACCGCGAGCTGGACGGCGATCCGCGGGTGCGGGTCACCCAGCAGGCCTCGCCGGGGAAGAACGACTGGTTCGACCTCGGCTTCGAGATCACGATCGAGGGCCGGCAGATCCCGTTCCCGAGCCTGTTCGTGGCGCTCGCCCAGGGCCGCAGCAAGCTCCTGCTGCAGGACCGCACCTACTTCTCCCTCGAGCATCCGGCCTTCGACGCGCTGCGCGAGCTGATCCGGGAGGGCGAGGCGCTCGCGGAGTGGGAGCCCGAGCAGCAGCAGATCTCCCGCTTCCAGGTGGATATGTGGGACGACCTCCAGGAGATCGCCGAGGAGACCGTCGCCTCCGAGGAGTGGAATCGCACCGCGCTCTCGCTGCGCACCCTCGAGGCCGCACCCACGCCCCCACTGCCGCGCTCGCTGCAGGCGGAGCTGCGCCCCTACCAGCTCGAGGGATACTCCTGGCTGTCCTTCCTGTTCCGTCACCAGCTGGGCGGGGTGCTCGCCGACGACATGGGCCTGGGCAAGACGGTCCAGACCCTCGCCCTGATCGCCCACGCCCGCGAGCACTCCCCCGAGTCCCCACCGTTCCTGGTGGTCGCTCCCGCCTCGGTGCTGCCGGTGTGGCGGCGCGAGGCCGAGCGCTTCACCCCCGGGCTCGAGGTGCGCGTGCTGGATCGCACCGCCGCGTCTCGCGGCACGGATCTTCCGGCTCAGCTGCTCGGCGCCGACGTGGTGGTGACGAGCTATTCGGTGCTGCGCATCGATGAGGAGGAGTTCGCCGCCGCCTCCTTCCAGGGCATAGTGCTGGACGAGGCGCAGTTCGTGAAGAACCGCCGCTCCCGCACCCACCGGGCGGCCAAGGGTGTGCGCGCGGACTTCCGCCTCGCCATCACGGGCACGCCGATGGAGAACTCCCTGGACGACCTGTGGGCGATATTCGACCTGGTCGCGCCCGGTCTGCTGGGCACCGCGCTCGGGTTCCGCAAACGCTACACCCTCCCGGTCGAGAGCGGGGACCATCCCGGACGGATGGAGCTGCTGCGCCGGCGGGTGCGGCCGTTCATGCTGCGCCGCACCAAGGAGCTGGTCGCCGCCGAGCTGCCGGAGAAGCACGAGGAGGTGCTCACGGTAACGCTCTCTCCCGAGCACCGCGCCGTCTACGACTCGGTGCTGCAGCGGGAGCGCAAGAAGGTGCTGGGCCTGATCGACACCGATCTGGACCGCTCCCGGTTCATCGTGTTCCGCTCCCTGACGCTGCTGCGGATGCTCGCGCTGGATCCCGCGCTGGTGGATGCGCAGGAGTACGCCGACGTGCCCAGCTCGAAGCTCGAGGCGCTGTTCGACCGCCTCGAGGAGGTGATCGGCGACGGCCACCGCGTGCTGCTGTTCAGCCAGTTCACCTCGTGCCTGGACCGGGTCGCGGCAGAGCTGGAGAGGCGCGGGGTGCGCTACTCGCATCTCGACGGCTCGACCCGGGACCGGGATGCGGCGGTGACCGGCTTCCGCGAAGGCGATGCGCCGGTGTTCCTGATCTCGCTGAAGGCGGGCGGGTTCGGCCTCACCCTCACCGAGGCGGACTACGTCTTCCTGCTGGATCCGTGGTGGAACCCGGCCGCGGAGAACCAGGCCGTGGATCGCGCCCACCGCATCGGCCAGGAGCGCCAGGTGATGGTGTACCGGATGATCGCCGAGGACACGATCGAGGAGAAGGTGCTCGCGCTCCAGCAGCGCAAGGCCGAGCTGTTCGACGCCCTCACCGACGGAGGCGAGGCCTTCCGCTCCGCAGTCACCGCGGAGGACCTGCGAGAGCTGCTCAGCTGAGCCGCCCGTCCGGACTGCTCAGCCAAGGTGCTCGCATGCAGCCTCCCCGGTAGCGGGAGCCCGTGACGAGTACGGGCCGTATAGAGCACGCTCTGGCGATATAGCCAGAGCTCGTCGCCCAGAGCCCGTACTCGTCACGCGCGGCGCGAATGTCTCCTCCCGCGCCGTGCCGTCACCTGCCCAGCAGCTTCATCGCGATGAAGATCGCCGCGGCCAGCACCGCGATCACGGCGCCGACGGCCAGGAGCATGACCACGATCTCCCATGCCCCCAGTGCGAAGAAGTCATCTGCGTTCGTCATCGGTCATCTCCTGATGCGCGGGGGGGGAATGTCCCGGCACCCTATCGGAGTGATCCGCGCTCGGCAGCCCACCACCTGCAGGGGGGGGCGCCACGCGGAGCAGCGCGCCACGCGCGGGGATGCAGCACGTGCACCACGTCCAGCAGCGCATCACGTGCGGAGTGCACCACGTCCGGGGACCCTCCGGGTGTGACGTTGCGTGGCGGGTGACCGGGTCTGGAGCGGGAGTGGTGACGAGTACTGGACGTGGGGAGCACGCTGTGGCGATATAGCCAGAGCTCGTCGCCCAGAGCCCGTACTCGTCACGTGCGCGCGGAGCGGCCCGCTGCACCGGGGCCGGCAGCTGAACGGGCCGATCCGTCCTGAGGCGGAGCACCCGCCCCCCGCCGCCCGCCCCCGAACGCGACGATGCCCCCGACCCGGAGGTCGAGGGCATCGTGCGTACCAGCGTGAACGGTGCGGAGCAGTGCTCCGCGGCCGATCAGCGCTTGGAGTACTGCGGAGCCTTGCGGGCCTTCTTCAGACCGGCCTTCTTGCGCTCGATGATGCGATCATCGCGGCGGAGGAAGCCGGCCTTCTTGAGGGTCGCGCGGTTCGCGTCGACATCGATCTCGTTCAGCGCGCGGGCCACGCCGAGGCGCACAGCGCCGGCCTGGCCCGACGGGCCACCGCCGTGGAGGCGGACGATGATGTCGAAGCGGCCCTGGAGGTCGAGCGCGGTCAGCGGGTCGTTGACCTCCTGCTGGTGCAGCTTGTTCGGGAAGTACGCCTCGAGGCTGCGGCCGTTCAGGGTCCACTGGCCGGAGCCGGGGATCAGGCGCACGCGAGCGACGGCGCGCTTGCGGCGACCGGTGCCGTAGCCCGGTGCGATCGCGGACTGGCCGCTGCCGACAGCGGCCTCGCCGGTCGACTCGGTGGTGAAGCTCGAGGGGGCGGACTCGTCGGTCACGGCCTCGAGGTTCTCGGTGGTATCGGGGGTGGTCTCAGTCACGGTTCTCCTTGGTTCGTCCGTGCGGCAGGGCGGAGTGGCGGGACACCCGCTTACTGCGCCACCTGATCGATGGTGAAGGTAACGGGCTGCTGAGCGGCATGCGGGTGCTCGGAGCCCGAGTAGATCTTGAGCTTCTTGATCTGCTGATCAGCAAGCTTGTTCTTGGGGAGCATTCCACGGATGGCCTTCTCCACTGCGCGCTCGGGGTTCTTCTCGAGCAGCTCGGAGTAGGGGGTGCCGCGGAGGCCGCCGGGGTAGCCGGAGTGGCGGTAGGCGAGCTTGGCCTCCCGCTTGTTGCCGGTCAGCGCGACCTTGTCAGCGTTGATGATGATCACGAAGTCGCCTGCATCCACATGGGGTGCGAAGACCGGCTTGTGCTTTCCCCGCAGGAGCTGGGCAGCCTGGGAAGCGAGCCGGCCGAGGACGACATCGTTTGCGTCAATGACGTACCAGGAACGCTCGACATCGCCGGGCTTCGGGGTGAACGTACGCACTCGTGCCTTCTTCTCTCGTAGTAGTGCCCGGCGGCGGGATGCCGACCAGGCACGGTTCGATGGACCGTGGGCACGCTTCCTTCGGGTAAAAGCATGGCCCCTGTGGCTGCGCCCGGCCCGCTCCGCTCACGACGCGACGGCGGTCCTGGATGTGGGTGAGATTCCCTTTCGCGCCGGACTTGGGAGAACGGCTGCGGAATTGGGCACACATCGAGGCACAACGACCGCCCATCCTACGGGCCTGCGGAGTGGAGCGTCAACGCGGACCGGGGCTCCGGAGCTGTGATCTGTGCCCGGTCCGCAGCCCTGGCTCCCGTCACGGCTCGAGGCGGTCCACCAGTGCCGGGGCGCTGCGGTCGGCGGGGGCGACATCCTCGTGCTCCTCGCGCTCCTCGGGGAGAGGCTGGCGCA
>JAAZLF010000298.1 GCA_012799425.1 Actinomycetales bacterium
CCCCCGCCGACGCACCGGCGGCGGCGGAACCTCCTTCGCCGCGATGACCAGCGCCCGCGGCACGCTCACCTCACCGCGCCGGGTCATCACGGCCACCGTCGTCTCGTCGGCGGCCAGAATCGTGCCCAGTGCATCGGTCATCGACTCCCCGTGCGGCGAGGCCTCCCTGTCGATCGCATAGCGCAGCACCACCCGGCGCCCCTCCATCAGGAAGGGCGCCCAGCCGGCGCGTACCCGGTCACCATCGTGCTCAGCCATGGCCCGAGGCTATCGGCCTCCGCAGGCAGCGCGCCCGGGCGGGCTGTGCAACCTGTCACCTCCGCGGCCCTGTGCCTCGCCGCGCGGTCCGCGGCATGGGCGGGATGAGATGATGGGGCCCGTCTCCGACGGAAGGAAGCCGCTCATGACGTACGTCATCGCTCTGCCCTGTGTCGACGTCAAGGACCGCGCCTGCGTCGATGAGTGCCCCGTGGACTGCATCTACGAGGGCAACCGGATGCTGTACATCCAGCCCGACGAGTGCGTGGACTGCGGCGCCTGCGAACCGGTCTGCCCCGTGGAGGCCATCTACTACGAGGACGACACCCCGGATGTCTGGGCCGAGTACTACAACGCCAACGTCGAGTTCTTCGACGATCTCGGTGCACCGGGAGGAGCGGCGAAGATGGGTGTGATCGACAAGGACCACCCGATCATCGAGGCCCTGCCCGCGCAGCCCAACCCGCTGGGCTGAGCCGTGGCAGCTCCCGCCTCCTCCCGCCGAGGGCTCGCCCAGCGTCTGCCCGGCTTCCCCTGGGACGCGCTGGTCCCCGCGAAGCAGCGCGCCGCCGCTCATCCGGAAGGCATCGCGGACCTCTCCGTGGGCACACCGGTGGATCCGACGCCCGCCTCGGTGCAGCAGGCCCTGGCAGACGCCGCGGACAGCCCCGGGTACCCGACCGCCGTCGGCACCCCCGCACTGCGCGAGGCGCTCGTGGAGTTCGTGCGGCGGCACCGCGGGGCCCCCGACGCGCTCGGGATCGACGGCGTGCTGCCGACCATCGGCTCCAAGGAGCTCGTGGCGCACCTGCCCTTCCAGCTCGGCATCGGCCCGGAGGAGGCGGTCGCCTTCCCGCACGTCGCCTACCCGACGTACGACATGGGCGCACGCTTCGTGGGCGCAGAGACGATGCCTGTGGACATGGCGGCGCTCGCTGCCCACGGCGACGCCGCGCTGCCGGACCCGTCGGCCGCTGAGCGCCTGCGCCTGCTGTGGCTGAACTCGCCCTCGAACCCCACCGGCGAGGTGCTGGACGTCGCCCAGCTGGCCGCGATCGTGGGCTGGGCCCGCGAGCGGGGGATCATCGTCGCCTCCGATGAGTGCTACGCGCTGCTGCCCTGGACCGTCGACGAGGTGCCCTCCGTGCTCGACCCGCGCGTGAACGGCGGTTCCCTCGAAGGGGTGCTGTGCGTGTACTCGCTGTCCAAGCAGTCCAACCTCGCCGGCTACCGCGCGGCCTTCGTCGCCGGCGATCCGGGCCTGGTGGGGGAGCTGGTGGCCGTGCGCAAGCAGGCCGGCATGATGCTGCCCGGGCCGCTCCAGGTCGCCATGACCGCCGCCCTCGGTGACGACGAGGCCCCCGCCGCACAGCGTGAGATCTATCGCGCCCGACGCTCGATCCTCGAGCCGGCCCTGGCTCGAGCGGGCGGCACGGTCCACGGCTCCCAGGCCGGCCTGTACCTCTGGACCACCTTCGGCGAGGATGCGATGACCAGTGTCGAACGCCTCGCCAGCAGCGGCGTCCTGGTGGCACCCGGGATGTTCTATGGTGTCGGTGGCGGATCTTTCGTGCGGGTCGCACTCACTGCGACCGATGAGCGCATCGCCTCCGCCGCCCGGCGCCTCGAGCGCCTCTGAACCCCCGGTGCCCCGCGCCGCAGCCGATCCGACCACGCACAACGGAGAGCCCATGGATCACTCGACGACCTCTGCTCAGCTGACCCTGGGGGAGAAGTCTCTCGACCTTCCCCACGTCCCCGCGGTGGAGGGCAACTCCGGCATCGCGATCGGGCCCCTGCGCAAGGAGACCGGGGATGTCACCTACGACCCCGGCTTCATGAACACCGCCAACGCGAAGTCCTCCATCACCTACATCGACGGTGACGAGGGCATCCTGCGCTACCGCGGGTACCCGATCGAGCAGCTCGCCGAGAAGTCCACCTACCTCGAGGTCGCGTACCTCCTCGTCAACGGAGAGCTGCCCACGAAGGGACAGCTCGACAACTTCGAGGCGCAGGTCGAGCGCCGCACCCTGCTCGACGAGCGCTTCAAGCACCTCTTCGACGGCTACCCCCGCGATGCGCACCCGATGGCGGTGCTGCAGGCCGGGGTCTCGGGCCTGTCGACCTTCTACCAGGATTCGCTGGACCCCTTCGACGAGGAGCAGGTGCGCATCTCCGCGGTGCGGCTGCTGGCGAAGCTGCCCACGATGGCCGCCTACGCCCACCGCATCGCCCAGGGCCATGCCCTGCTCTACCCCGACAACCGCCTCTCCCTCATCGAGAACTTCCTCCGCCTGACCTTCGGCTTCCCCGTCGAGGAGTACGTGGCCGATTCGGTCGTGGTGCGGGCGATGGAGCAGCTGCTGATCCTCCACGCCGATCACGAGCAGAACTGCTCGACCTCGGCCGTGCGCCTGGTGGGCTCCGCCCAGGCGAACCTGTTCACCTCGATCTCCGCCGGCATCGGCGCGCTGTCCGGCCCCGCCCACGGCGGCGCCAACGCCGCGGTGATGGAGATGCTCGACCAGATCCAGGCCGGCGGCATGGACCCGCGCGACTTCATGGAGAAGGTCAAGCGTAAGGAGGACGGGATCCGCCTGATGGGCTTCGGCCACCGGG
>JAAZLF010000299.1 GCA_012799425.1 Actinomycetales bacterium
TCCTGCAGCACCTCGGCCTCGCCGTCGCCGGGCGCCATCATCAGCGTGGTGTGCTCACCGGCGGGGATGTTCCATTCCAGGCCGTTGAAGATCAGCAGCTCGCCGTCATAGCGCTCCCGGGCGGCGAGGATGTCCTCGCGCTGGGGCGCGATGCTGTGCTCGGCGAACGCCTCGTTGCCGTGATCGGTGATGACGATCCAGTCCAGTCCGCCGGCGACGGCCCGCCGGGCCTGGTCGTCGATGCGGAACATGGCGTCGTTGCTGTACTGGCTGTGGAGGTGGTGGTCGCCCGCGATCCAGGTCAGCTCGCCCGGTGGCCTCCCGTTCCCCTCGCCCCGACCTCGTTCCGCATGGGCCGGGCCGGCGGCTGCGACGGCGGCCGCTCCGAGCATGCCGGCGCCGGCGAGGCCCGCTCCGCGGAGGAAGTCGCGCCGGTCACCGCCTCCTGCCGGTTCGCTGCTCGGGGTGGGGTGGGTGTGCTCGCGGGGCATCGGGGATCAGGGCCTCTCGTCCGTGGGTGGGTCCGGGGCCGGAGTATTCAACGTGACGAGGGCGCCCGCGTGAACGCCGTGCGACCTCCGGGGGAAGTCTTCCCGCGCTGCGTGGTCAGCGCGTCCGTTCAGTGCGCTCCGCCGAGCTCGATGAGCAGCACCCCCGCCACGATCAGTCCGATCCCGGCCATCATCACGGGCGTGAGAGCCTCCCGGAAGAGGATCCGGGAGAGCAGGGCGGTCAGCACGATCCCGGCCGCGGCCCACACCCCGTAGGCCACGCCGAGCGGCATGCCGGCCTGCAGCGCTCCCGAGAGCAGCGCGAAGGCGATCACGTAGCCGACCACGACCAGGGCGTACCAGGTGCGTCGGCCTCCTGCGGCGACCCTCAGCGCGAGGGTCGAGGCGACCTCGCACACCACCGCGCCGCTCAGCAGCAGCCAGCTCATGCCTTCTCCTCCTGGTGCTCGGTGGCCGTCGCGGCTTCGGCGCCTCGCGCACGGTGCGAGCCGATCTCGACGACCGCGACCCCGGCCGCGATCAGCACGATGCCGCTCGCCTTCATCAGCGTGAACGCTTCCCCGAACAGGACGGCCGAGAGGAGCGCGGTGAGCACCACACCGCAGGCGGCCCAGATGCCGTAGGCGATCCCCAGGCCCATCCCCTGTCGCAGCACCAGCGCGAGGAAGCCGAACGAGACGGTGTAGCCGGCCACCACCACCGCGTACAGCGCTGGATGGTCGAGCGCTCCGCGCAGGGAGAGGGTGGCGGTGGCCTCGGTGAGGATCGCGCCGATCAGGAGCAGCCAGGCGGTCATGAGTCGGCTCCGAGCAGTTCCAGGGCGAGGGCGCGCAGGGTCTCGGCGTCCTGGGCGGAGGTCTCGAGCAGGCCGCTGGCCCGGTCGAACCAGAGCCCGTCTCCCATGAGTCGCACGGCGAGCAGTCGTCGGCGCTGGTCGGCGGTGGCGTCCTCGGGGATGGCGAGCCAGCGGTCCACCTGCTCCCGCCAGCGCTCGGTGAGCGCGACGCGGAGCTTCGGATCCGCGAAGATGACCAGGTCAGCTGGGCTGAGCGAGGCTCGGCATGCCCAGTCGACGTAGGCCAGGAAGCGCTGCGGGGCGGTGGCGTCGGTGAAATGGCGGTCGGCGGGGGTGTCGCCGGCGGCCTCGACGAGCGCTGTCACGGCCTGGGCCATCTCGCGTTCGTAGCGGGCCGCGAGGCGCTCGAGCACGGCGGTGAGCAGCTGCTCCTTGGTGGAGAAGTGGTACATCAGCCCGGGTTTGGTGACCCCTGCGGCGCGTGCGGCGGAGTCCAGGCTCAGCGTGCCGTCGGCCCCGAGGTGGGCCTCGGCGGCGTCGAGCATCGCCTCGCGGGTCGAGGGGCGGTGCGCGGCGCGGGGCGGCGCGTCGGGGCGGGAGCTCATACCAGTAACTTTACCGACCGGATGGGAGCGTGGCGCAAGCATGGGAGCGCACGCCGAGGCTCACCTCATAGTGCAGCGATGGCGGTGAGGGGGCGGCTCACTCCGCTGCTCGATGGGAGGAGCCCGGCTCCGCTGCAGGCGCCCAGCGGGCGATCTGGGCGGCGAGGTGACCGGCGCCGTAGCCGTTGTCGATGTTGACCACGCCGATGCCGGGCGCACAGGCGGAGAGCATGGTGAGCGCCGCGGTGACGCCGCCGGCCGCGACGCCGTAGCCCACGGAGGTGGGCAGGGCCACCACGGGAGCGCTGATCTGGCCCGCGACCACGGTGGGCAGGGCGCCGTCCATCCCCGCGGCGA